>NZ_AULZ01000025.1 GCF_000422545.1 Desulfocurvibacter africanus subsp. africanus DSM 2603 | reverse complement strand
CGTGGTTCCTCCAAACCCCAATCGCTTGGAACCCTGGGAATATGACAAGGAGCTGTACAAAAAGCGCAATGAGATAGAGCGTCTATTCAGACGACTCAAAGGTTACAGGCGCATTTTTACCCGCTACGACAAGCTCGATGTCATGTACCTTGGCTTTCTCACCTTGGCACTAATTGTAGAGGCGCTCAGATAGCGTTAACAGGCCCTAGAGCATTTTGCTTTTGAAAATGCTCTACAAGCCATGCGTCGGCATGGCTTGCCGCCGCGTAGGCGTAGGCGCAATTCACTTGCGCCGTCAACGCCGGAGCAGGCGTCTTATAAGCGATCTGCTCTAGATAAAGTTCATGAGCGACATCTTCATGATGCTCGAAGAGGATTTGAGCACGGCCTCGTAGCCGATTTGCTGCTGCGCAAGCTTGGTCATGAGTTCCGTGACGTCCACGTCCTCGACCGCGCTCAGGCGCTCCTCTTCGTTGTATTCCAGATTGGTCAGCACGCTTTTGGCCACCACCAGCCTGTTTTCGCGGCCCGCGTAGCTGGCAACCTGATTCAGCAGATGCTCGCTGGACGTGCGCAAGTGTTCCAGAGCGTCCTGGCAGCCGTCCTGGTTGTTGGTCTCCAGGCTGGACAGCAACCGGCCCACGGTGTCGAACAGGTTCTTGTCGCGGTCGTTGCCGAAAACGAGGCTCGGCGCTGCAGCGCTTGGGTCCTGATAGATGCCGCCGAAGATATCCTTGCCGATTCCGTTGATCACCACGGACTCGTTCTGGGAGATGTCCACGGAGATGTCAGCCGTGCGGGGGCGGATGGAGAACTGCTGGCCGGTAGCTACGTCGGTGTTCACGTCCGTGGGCATGGTCAGAGTCAGGGTGCCGCCGGGCACGGTCATCATGGCCGTCGTGTCCGTGGGTTGGGCCGGGGCCGTATTGTTCTGCTTCCAGGTCGAGCCGCCATCAGTGCTGTAGGAATAAGTGATGGTATCCGTTCCATTGTACCCATCCACGCGCACGAGGGTATTCTTGTTGAACACGCCCGAGGCGCTACCCGTGATACCGCCTGCGCCGAATTCGTCCACCTCGATGGCGTCCTTGTCGTCGCCCATGTATTGGGCCGTGGGATAAACCCACATCCAGGAGCCGGAGGTGTCGTTGGTGTCTGTCGCGCTCACGGCCGTGAACTGGGGAGGCGTGGCCGCGTCGATGGTCACCCTCACCCCGCCCATGTCCAGCAGGAAATCGCCGTTGGCATCAGGAACTACAGCGGTTGGAGCGCTAAAGGTCTTTCCGCCGTCGGTTGAATACCGGAACAAATCACCCAAGGCCAAAGGCGTCACGCCGTCGCCATCCAGCATCTGTATAACCACGGTCTTCGGAGCGTCGCCCTCGACCTTGAAATCCACGCCGTTCAAGTCGGCATTGTCATTGCCGCGCATCCACATGGCCGCCTCGAAGGCCGACTCCTCGGTCTTGTGGCCGGCGAAGATGGACTTGCCCTCGAAGCGCTGGTTGGCCAGCGTGATGAGCTGGTTATACATCTCGCGCACTTCGTAGCTGATCTGCTCGCGGTTGTCGTCGGTCAGGTGGCCCGTGGAACCCTGCTCGGCCAACTCCTTGAGCCTGGTGACGATCGTGTTCATCTGGAGAATAGTGTCATCAGCCTGCTTGAGCCAACCCTGGGCCGTGCCGATATTGCTCCGGTATTGATCGATGGAGCTCAGCGTTTCCCGGTGGTTGTACACCTGATAGATGCCGGCCGGGTCATCCGAACCCTTGTTGATGCGTTTCTGCGACGCAGCCTGCATGTTCAGATCCATATATTGGCTCAACGACGAATTCATATTCGATACGTAATTCGTGAAGAGCATCTGTTGCGAGACGCGAATCATGCCTTCGTCCTCCTTAGGGCTTGAGGCCCAGCAACGTCTGCAGCATCTGGTCCGCGGTGGAGATGAGCTTTGCCGCGGCCGTGTAAGAGTGCTGGAACTTGATGAGGTTGCTCATCTCCTCGTCCAGGTTCACGCCGGACAGGGATTGCTGCTGCGCATCCAGATCCTGGGCCAGTGAATTCTGGTAGGAGAAATTGAACTGCGCGCCTGACGTATCCGCGCCCACGCTCGATACCAGCGCGTTGTAGAACTCCGAGAGCGTCTGGTGAGACGTACCCCCGAAGTCGGTGTGGATGTCCAGCTTCGTGTCCTTCAGGGCGGCGATGTCCAAAGCGATGAGATTGTCACCCTTGTTGATCTCGCCAGCGCCGTTGTAGTGGCCGGCGTTGATGAGCGAAGTGTTGCTGGCCACGGCCGAGTTGATCTCAATGCTAGTGGCGTCGGTGCCCGAGAAGTACGTGTTGATGCCCAGGCCGGCCAGCAGGCCGGTGGAATCCTGGCCAAAGCCGAAAGTATGACCGTTGCCAGAGGCAATGCGCAACGAGCCATTCACGATCGAAGCCTGCACGGGCACGGCGGGGGGAGGCGGCGGGAACATGCCGTTGAAGGCGTCGTTGAAGGCATCCCGGACGTCCTCCAGGCTGTGGTTCTCGGGGTCGAAATTGGGATTGCCGGGCGTGATGCCGTATGCCGAGAAATCAAGGCTTTGCGTACCCACCATCGCTCCGGTGCCGTCGTACACATAAAACTGCAAGTTGCCGCTCTGCAGCTTGTCGCGAAAGAACAATCCCGAGGTGTCATTGACCAGGGGCACTGTCGAATCGAAGACCTGGTATGTGCCCGTGGCTTCGGACAACTTCTTCAAACCCGCGCCTTCGCTGTGGATGGAGTTCACGGACCAGATGAGCTCCTTGGCCAAGGCGTCGAGCTTATCGCGGTACTGGCCGATGTAGTTGTCGCGGAAGTTGAAGAAGCCGGCCAGGCTGCCGCCGGTGATGCGGCGGTTGTTGTCCTCGCCGTTGGCGTAAATCTGGGGGGTGATGTTCTCGGAGGTCGAGGTGTCCTGGTACCAGTACACACCGGATTTGGGTGCTACGATGAAGTCATCTCCGACTTCGGGCCCATTGGAGGGGGGGGTCAAGGAGGAGCCCTGCTGACCGAACCATATCTTCACCCCGCGCACTTCAACCAAGTGCGCCTCATCGCCGGCCGGGAATTGCAGTTCCACTCCATTTTCATCCTTGAGCCAAGTCTTGCCGCCGTCCAAGGACACACGGAACATGGCTGCCGTGGCCGGGTCGCCCGAATACTCGGAACCCGCCGTTCCGGCGCTCACGAAATCAATGGTGTACTCGAAGTCATCCATGCCATCGAAGTAAAGCTTGCCATCCGCGCCAAACGTGGAACCCGCAACCAAGCTGCTAGTGACCCGCGGCCCTTCGAACTTCAGGCTGAAGGTCTGATCGTTCTGCAGCAGGGTGTGACCGGCCTTGGTGGTGATGGTAAAGTCTTGCTCGTTGCCGCGCGTGATGACGTTGATGTCGAGCTTGCCGGCCAGTTCGCGCACGAGCCTGTCGCGATCGTCGCGCAGGGCGTTGGCGTTATTCTGGCCCGGAATCTCGACTTGCTTGAGCTGCCCGTTGATGCCGGCGATCTTGTCCAGGATCAGGTTAATGTCGTTCACGTCCTGCTGGATGAACTCGTTGGCCTGCTGCTGCATGCGAGTCATCTGCGCGTCGGCCTGATGAATGACGCTAAGCAGGTTGTCGGTATCGGCAAGGAGCGTCTCGCGCACCGCGTAATTGTCAGTCTCGGTGGTCAACTTTTGCCAGTCGCTGAAGAACTGGGTGAGGGAGCTGCTTATTCCGCCGACTTTGTCAGACTCATAAAGCAGGCTGTCCACGGATTTCAGGCTGCCGAACAGCGTATCGTAGCGCTGTTGCATAGTGGACTTGTCCAGGTAGTTCGTCTCGATGAAGCGGTCGAAGTGTCGCAGAACCTCGGCCGCCTCCACGCCCATGCCGATCTGGCCGGGCCTGTAGTCAAGTTGCAGGCTCTCTTCCAGCCGCACGTAGCGGCGGGAATAGCCCACGGTATTCACGTTGGATATGTTCTGGCCCGTGACCTCGATGGCCGCCTGGGAGGCGAAGAGGCCCTTGCGGGCGATATCCATGATATTGTTGATGCCGGACATTTACAGCCTCCCCTGCAGGATGGCGGCTCCGCGTTTGGTTTTGGGGAACTTGCCGCGCGCCGTATAGGTTTCCTTCTGTTCGGGATTGATCTTGCCGTGGAGGAAGGTGAGCAGCTTCCTGCTCTGATCGTGCAGCGCCAGGGCCAGTTCGAAGTTCTTGGCCGCAAGGGTCGCGCAGTTCTGCTCGCGGCGATCCAGCTCTTCGAGCAGCGCCGCCACTTCGGGCCGTTCGGCCTCGGGCAGGGTCTGGATGAAGGCCGTCAGGCGTGCGGCGCCGGGCGCCACGGCCTGGATCATGGACTTCATCTCCACTCGCTCGCTGGTTATCTGGCGCAGGAGGTCCTGAACGGATAACTCGATGCCCGACACGGCCTGGGGGTTCCCCTGGCGCAGGTAGGAAAATTCTTCCCCGAGCAGCGAAGCCAAAAGGCTCAATGCGTTCTTCTGCCGGTTCAGGCTGTCCAGGATGCGGCGCTTCATTGCTCAACTCCCCTCTCGCTCCCAGCCCCCTGCCAGCCTTGTCGATTCTATGCCGTACGCAGGAGTTCCGGGTTTAGCGCGATATTGCCCTGCCTGACCTCGAAGTACAGGCGTGGGACGTTTTTGCCATACTCTGGGGCTAATTGAGCAATTTCTCTGCCAGCGGTGACGCGCTGTCCCTGGCTCACCTGCACGTTCTCCAGATGGCCGTAGACGCTGCGCAGTCCGTCGCCATGCTCGATTTCCACCACAAGGCCCAAGTCCGGCCGACGCTCCACGGCCGTGACCACGCCCTCCAGGCAGGCGGAGACGCTGGACAGGGCCGGCGCGGCAATCTCCACGCCGCTGCGGGAACCGGACGGCAGGCGATTGGTGGGAGCCGCGAAGCCGAACTGGGAAACAGTCCGGCCTTCGATCGGCCAGTCGATGTGCGGCAAAGGGAAGCCTGCGGACTTGGCCTGTTCCGTTTCGAGCCGCGCCTGGCTTTCGATTTCCAGCGCAAGGTGATCGATGCGTCGGAATATCTCGTCACGGGGCAGGACCGCCGGATCGGCAGCGCCCTGCTCCGCGACCGGAGTGGACGGCTCGGAGCGGGTCTTGAGCTTGGCCTGCTCAACCTCCGGCAGCGGCTTGATCTCCACCGGCGCACCCGGAGTGGCGGACTTGCTCTTCTCCACGAGTTGCGTCTTGAGCTGCTCGTAAAGCATGTCACCGATGCCGATTCCACCCGAGCCCGCGAGCTTGCGCGACAGCTCCTGGTCGAACATGGACAGGTAGAAGTCTTCCTGCTTGCTGTGCAGGTAGCCTTCCTTGGGCACTGTGTTGCGCATCTGCTCCCACAGCTTGCCGATGAAGATGGCCTCGAAATCCTGGGTAGCTTCCCTGAGCTTGGCCTTGTCCTGGTTGGGAGACTCGAAGCGCCGGCGTAGCGCTTGGCTCTGGGCTGCAAGCTTGGCGTAATTCGACAGCTCGGTCTGGTCTTGGACCTCGTTCATCATGCCGGGAAAGAGTTGGTCGGACATATTAGATCACCTCCAATTCGGCCATGAGCGCTCCGGCGCTCCTGAGCGCCCGCAGGATGGAAATCAGGTCGCGCGGAGTAGCCCCGATGGAGTTGAGGCCGTCCACCAATTCCTGGAGTGTGGCGCCTTCCATGAGCACGAGCCTGTTATTCTCCTCACGCACCTGGATCTCGGTCTCGGGCACCACCACGGTCTGGCCTTGGCTGAACGGCTGGGGCTGGCTCACGTTGGCGCTCTCCGAGATGATGATCTGCAGGCTGCCGTGGGAGATAGCCACGCGGCTCAGGCGCACGTTCTGGCCCACGATGACCGTGCCGGTCTTCTCGTCCACCACGACCTTGGCCCTGGCGTCGGGCGTGACCTGCAGGTTCTCCAGCGAAGCCATGAGCGGCACCAGGTTGCCCTGGAAACGCTCGGGCACGGTCATGTCGATGGTGGAGATGTCCGCCGCCCTGGCGTAAGGCCCGCCCAGGGTGCGATTGATGCTATCCACCACCTGCTGGGTGGTGCTGAAGTCGGCGATGTTCAGGTTGATGGTCATTATGTCCTGGTTGTTGAACTCGAAGGGCACCTGGCGCTCCACCGTGGCCCCATGCGGAATGATGCCCACGGTTGGGATGTTGGACGTGGCCGAGGCAGCCTCGCCGCCGGCGCTGTACCCGCCCACGGTGAGCGGGCCCTGGGCCAGGGCGTAGACGTTGCCGTCAACGCCGCGCATTGGCGTGAGCATGAGCACGCCGCCGAGCAGGCTCTTGGCGTCGCCCAGGGAGGATATCGTCGCGTCCAGGCGCGCGCCTGGGCGCGACGAGGATGGCAGGTTGGCCGTGACCATGACCGCGGCCACGTTCTTGGGCTTCAGATTTTCCTGTTCCACGCGCACGCCCATGCGTTCGAGCATGTTGACCATGGACTGAATGGTGAACGCCGAGCCGCGGTTGTCGCCCGTGCCGGCCAGGCCCACAACCAGGCCGTAGCCTACGAGCTGGTTGCTGCGCACGCCCTTGAAGGTGGCGATATCCTTGATGCGCGTGGCCTGCGCCGATGTGGCGAACAGGGTCAGCAGCATGCAGGCGGCGAGCGCCGCGGCCAGGGAGATGTTTTTCCTACGCATGAGTATTGCGCTCCGCAAACCTTAGAAGGGCCAAATGTTGTCGAGGATGCGGGCTATCCAGCCTGGCCTCTGCTTGTCGGCCAGCACGCCCTGGCCGTAATACTCGACCTCGGCGTTGGCCATCTGGCTGGAGGAGATGGAGTTGTCCGGTCCGATATCCCTGCTGCGCACGAGCCCCCGCACCACGAGGATCTGCGTCTCGTCATTGATGCGCATCTGCCGCGCGCCTTCGACCTGCAGCAGGCCGTCGGGAAGCACGCGGATGACCCGCGCGCCCACGGCTGCCGTAAGGTCCGATTCCCGGGATGTTTCGCCCGAGGCGCTGAACTTCGAAGTGGTATTGGCCCCGATCATTGGATCGGTCCCCACCGTTCCCGGAAAATTGATACCGGCGATCCCGACCTTGCTGCGGCCGAAGTAGTTTGTAACACCGGCCTGGTAGCTCAAATCTTTGTCCGAGGTCGTATCAGCCGTATGCGAGCCGCTGGAGGTTTCCACGATGCGCACGAGCACGATGTCGCCCACCCTGCGCGCACGGTCGTCCTCGAAAAGCAGGCTGTTCTGCCCCGCATCGAACAGCGAGCCCGGGTTGTTTTGCGACACTGGCGGTGGCGGCACAGGCTGGGTCAGCACGGGCATGGCAGTCGGCGTCTTTTTGCCGGGGGCGCAGGCCACCAGGGGCAAGGACGCCGCTACGAGGAACACGGCCAAGTGTACGAGCACACGCATGATCTCTAAACCTCCGTTACGATATCGAGCGGCTTCAGCGCACCGCTACCGTATCCTTGCTCATGACTACGGCCTGCACGAGCTTGCCTGAATGAATGTTGCGCACCGGGATGGTTTCGCCCAAGCCGCCGGCCTGCATGGCCTCGGCCTGGATGGCCAGTTGCACGTGCCGGCCCTGGTAAACCAGATTAACCGTAGAGCCCTTGACCACCAGAGGGACGGGCTCCAGAATGTCCAAACTGAAAGGCTGTTCCGTTCCCACTGGCCGTTTGACCTGCCAGGGACCGCCTTTGCCGTCCCAAGGGGCGCCACGGAAATAGGCCAGATTCTTTTCCTGAAAGGTGACCATGTCCGGCGTGATGGCCTCGCCTGGATTCACTGGCCTGGAAGCGCAGGCCACGGCCACCCAATGGTCCACAAACACGTTGGCCGCCACCTGGCGCACGAGCCTGCCGTCGCCGGCCACGGCCTTGATGCGCAAGTTGACCCGGCCGGCGGCGAGCTTGTCCAGAAGCTCGATCTCCAATCGGGCGTAGCCCTCGTCCAGAGACACGACCTCGGGGGCGTTGAAGCCCGCCAGTTCCGCCCTGCCGCCCATGAGCGCCAGTTTGGGCCGGAGATACTCCTCCACCCGCGCGAACAGCGCCGACTTGTCCAGCAGCGCGCCGCCGCGCTGCACAGTCAGCCCCGAAGGAATGGAGCAGCGCACGGCGAGTTCGCCGAGATGTTCGCGCAGCAGCTCCGCGAGCATGCGGCGCGAGAATACCTCGGAGCGCCCTTCCCGTTCCGGCGATGGCCACAACTCCATGCGCGCCAGCTTCTCCCATGTCCCGGCGGGTATGGGACCGTAGGGCGTGGCGATTTCTCCCAGCAGGATTTTGCTCCCTTGGGCGCAGGCGCTGGTCTTGATGGACAGTCCCCAATCGATGGCCGACGCCCCGGCCACGACGACGAGAACCGCCGCAATCGCAAGGACAATCGCCAGCTTCGGGGCCATGGCCGTGAACGAAAACATCTGCACGTCTGCGCTCCCTCCGCGCGGCCCTAACGCTTCACGTTGATGGCGGTCTGCAGCATCGTGTCCGAGGTGCTGATGGCCTTGGAGTTCACTTCGAAGGCGCGCTGGCCGATGATCATGCCGACCATCTCGTCCACCAGCTCAACGTTGGAGCCTTCCAGGAAACCTTGGGCCAGGGTGCCCACGTTCTCCTCGCCCGGAGTTCCTGCCGTGGCCGGGCCCGAGGCCTCGGTCTCGATGAACAGGTTGCGGCCGATGGCGTTGAGGCCGGCGTTGTTCTGGAAGGTATAGAGCTGGAGGTCCGTGGAGGACAGCTCGTTGCCCTGACGATCCAGGGCGGCCAGATGGCCCTGCTCGCTGATGACCACGTTGACGGTCTCGGGCGGCACCGTGAACTCCGGCTGCAGCAGATAGCCGTTGGCCGTGACCATCCTGCCTTCATTATCGAGCTTGAAGGCTCCGGCGCGGGTGAAAGCTTCGGTGCCGTTGAAATCCACCAGGAAGAAGCCGTCGCCTTCGATGGCTATGTCCAGCGGATTGCTCGTATTCTGGAAATCGCCCTGAGTGAAGAACTTGTGCACCGTCATGGGCCTGACGCCCATGCCCATCTGGATGCCCACCGGCGTCACGTTGCCGCCCTCGGTGCGTGTGCCGGCAATCTTCATGGTCTGGTACATGAGGTCCTCGAACTCGGCCCGGCTCTTCTTGAAGCCTATGGTGTTCACGTTGGCCAGGTTGTTCGAGATGGTGTCAATGTTCATCTGCTGGGCGACCATGCCCGTGGCGGCCGTCCAAAGCGAACGCATCATGAGATATATCCTCCGCTGTTAAACAGATTTGCCCATGCTTTTGATAAGCGAACTATCCATATCCTGGGAGCCGCGCATGATCTTCTGATAGGCCTCGAACACTCGGTTGACCTCGATCATGCGCACCATCTCCGTGACGATCTCCACGTTGGAGGACTCCAGGAAGCCCTGCTGGATGACCGGCGAAATCCTGGTCTGAGGCGTGCCGTCACTGCCTGTCGTTATTTCTGGCATGCCGGGCGACACAGCCATTTCATTGGCCTCAAAGTCCTCGGAGAGCTTGTAGAGATTCTGGCCGTCCTTGATGACGCCCCGCGGGTTGTCAAAACGCACCAGAGCTATGGTGCCCACCTGCGCTCCGCCCTCGCTGACGTTGCCGGCGGGATCGATCTCCACCACGCCGCTTCCGGACAGAAAGATGGGGCCGTCGGTGCCCAGCAGCGGATTGCCGTTGCTGTCGACGATTTGACCATTCGGCATGGCATTGAAATGACCATTGCGGGTGTAGCGCACGCCATCCGGCGTCAGGATTTTGAAGAACCCGTCACCCTGGATGGCTAAATCCAGGGGATCGCCTGTTTTGCGTAGAGACCCCTGCGCGAAGTCGGTCTTGTGCTCGGCCAGGCGCGGCTTGGCGATGACATCGGCATCCGGCCACAGGGGCTTTGCGCGCAAGTGCTCCTTTGAGTCGAGGATGTAGTCGTGGGCGAACGGGACGAACACGTCCTTGAAGGTTACACTGTCGGTTTTGTAGCCCGTGGTGCTCACGTTAGCCAGGTTGTTACTGATGATATTCATGCGATGTTCGCTGGACAGAGCCCCGAACACGGCGCTGTATATGGCTTCCTGCATGTCGGACACCTCCCTTGGACAGACGTTAGCAAGTCATACGCCAACGTTGAAAGCACCAGTACAATCACTAACTTATGACAAGGTATTCAAAATGGATCCAACTGAACGCAGGCTTCGCGCCAAGCGTGCCCCTGGCAGGGGTTAACCGAATATCCTTCAGAAATGAGCTTGGCCGGATTGTCTCGAAGTAGATTGCGTCAGAGAGTTTCGCTATTATGCAAGGAGCATGCGCTAAAAGAATTTTTTCTGTTCCCCCTTGCATTTGGAGGATACTGTTGTTAGATGGCAACAGCCATGACGGTGCCCTGAACCCAAAGGCTTTGTACTAGGGACTCGGGCGTGGGGAGCCTTTCGTTGAGTTGACATTCGGCGAAAAGGTCCCTAGGCTGTCCTGTGCTTTGAGCGGGTGTAACTCAGCTGGCAGAGTGCAAGCTTCCCAAGCTTGATGTCGCGGGTTCGACCCCCGTCGCCCGCTCCAGCCAAAGCCTCAGAACAATTTGCCCCATGGGGCGTTCGTTTCGAGGTGGGCCGCATGGTCCACTTTTTTATTTTCACAGCGGAGCGGACATGGCAGTCACAACCGAAATCACTAACCGCATAGCCCAGGCAGCCAGGACTGTTATAGAGCCTATGGGGCTCAGTCTCTGGGGCGTCGAAATAGTCCTGGATGGCCGTGGCCAAACCGTGCTCGTCTACGTGGAGTCGCCCACGGGCGTCAGCGTGGAGCAGCTCGCGGAGGCCAGCCGCAACATCGGGCTCGTTCTGGACGTCGAGGATTTCATCCCCGGCACATATCGACTGGAACTCTCATCTCCCGGCTTCGAGCGATCCTTTTTTTCCACGGAGCAGATGCGGGATTACATGGGAGAAAAAGTCGAGATACGGACCAGCGTTCCGCTGGGTGACCGTAGAAAATTTCGTGGTATCCTCAAGGAAGTCCGCGAGGACTCCATCGCCGTAGAGGCGGAGGGTCAGCTCTTCAATCTTCGGTGGGAAGATGTGAAGAAGGCCAGGCTGATCGTCGAAGATCCCTGGAAGCATGCTGACAAGAAAAAAACGCAAGGCAAATCCAAGGCATGACGATCTTCCGCCGCATGCACATCGGAGGTACGCCATGGGCAGTGAACTGAGGAAGGCCATCGACCAGATCAGCAAGGACAGGGGTATCGATCGCGACCTGCTCGTGGATACCCTTGAAGAGGCCGTCCGATCCTCGGTCGTACGCAAGTATGGTGATGAACTCGACATAGAGGTCAACTTCAGCGAGGACACCGGCGAGATCGAGGTCTTCCATTACAAGGTCGTGGTGGATGAGGTCGAGGACCCCAACACCGAGATCTCCATGGAAGACGCCCGCCAGCACGACCCCGGCGTGCAGATGGACGATGATATCGGCTTCAAGCTCAATATCGAGGATCTTGGCCGCATCGCCGCCCAGTCGGCCAAGCAGGTCATCATCCAGCGCATGCGCGACGCCGAGCAGGAAATCATTTTCGAAGAGTATAAAGACCGCATGGGCGAGATCGTCAGCGGCATCATTCAGCGCCGCGACCGCTCGGGCTGGATCATCAACCTGGGCCGCACCGAGGCGCTCCTGCCCCGCGAGGAGCAGATTCCCAAGGAGCGCTACAAGCGCGGCGACCGCGTACAGGGCTACATAATCAACGTGCTCAAGGAAGGCCGCGGACCGCAGGTCATCCTCTCGCGCTCGCATCCCGAATACATGTCCGCCCTGTTCCGCCGCGAAGTGCCCGAAGTGGCCGATTCCGTGGTCAAGATCATGGGCGTGGCCCGCGATCCGGGCAGTCGGGCCAAGGTGGCCGTCATGTCCCGTGATCGCGACGTGGATCCGGTCGGCGCTTGCGTGGGCATCCGCGGTTCGCGCATCCAGAATATCGTTCAGGAATTTCGCGGCGAGCGCATCGACATCGTTGTCTGGAAGCCGGACATTGCCGACTACGCGCGCAATGCTCTGTCTCCGGCGCTGATAACGCGCATCACCGTGGACGAGGAGGAGAACCTGCTCGAAGTGGTGGTGCCGGATGACCAGTTGACCCTGGCCATCGGCCGCAAGGGCCAGAACGTCAAGCTCGCGTCCAAGCTCCTGGGTTGGAAGATCGACATCTTTACCGAAAGCAGATACGGCGAGCTTCACGCCGCACGTCAAACGCTTGAGCAGGTCGCCAATGTTGTCGAAATCAACATTGAGCGTTTCCTGGAAGCCGGTTTCGACTCTCTGGAAGAAGTCGCCCGCGCCGAGGATGAGGATCTGCTCAAGATCCGCGGCATGAGCGAATCCAAGATCAACGACCTGCATGCGGCCATCAAGCTGCTGGCTCCTTCCGCTTACGCCACCCCTGCGGACATGACCGAAGGTGAGATAGGGGAAGATGTGCAGGCCGATGCCGCCGAGGAACCCACGCCGGGCGACTACTCAATCCTCTCCGAGGAGGCCGGGGATGTCACCCTGGACAAGGTCGAAGACCTGACCGAGACGGAAGCCCAGGCCGAGGCCGAGTTGTTGGCCTCGGGCGCGGAGCACGAAGATGAGGAAAGTCCGGCCGCAAGTGAGTCCGGCAAGAGAATAGAAGAGGAATAACCGTCGGGGCGGTTGCATGATGGACCGCCCTGATTAGTGTTTTATAATGCACGCAGAGATGAGCACACCCGTACGCATGTGCGTGATATGCCGCAGACGCTTCCCAAAGCGGGAACTTAAGCGTCATGTGGCATGCGGGGCCGGCGCCCAGGAGCAGCCAGGGCTCGTCCACGATCCGAAGCAGACCATGCAGGGGCGCGGTTATTATGTCTGCTCGGACGAGGCATGCGAAAGACGGCTAGCTGGCTACAGGGCCAGGCAGAAGAAATGCAAGGGGGTTGCGCATGGCAGATAAGATGAAAGTAAAAGACCTGGCGGCCGAGCTGGGCATCGGCAACAAAGAGTTGCTCAACAAGCTGAGGGAGCTGGACATTCCAGTCAAGAGCCTCATGAGCAGCCTGAGCGACGAGCAGGTCGTGGAGATCCGTTCACAGCTTTCTGGTGGCCGTCCGTCCACGGAAGTCATCCGCAAGGAGATCCAGCCTGGAGTCGTTGTTCGCCGCCGCAAGCGGGCTCGTCCCGGCGCTCCCGAGGAGGCCGAAGGCGAGGAAGGCTTGATCGAGGCGGACGAAGAGCTCGCTGCCGAAGCCCCCGAGGCGGTCGAGCACAAAGCCGAGCCAAAAATCGCGCAGACTCCTCCCGCCCCCGAGGAGCCGGCCCAGGAGCCCCCATTGGAGACGACTTTCGCGGATGCCAAGATTATTCTAACCCCCGAGCAGAACCAGGCGTTCAGCGTAGCCGAACCCGAAGTCGCCCCCGAGCCCGCTCCCGACGTCAAGCCCCGGCCCAAGG
This sequence comes from Desulfocurvibacter africanus subsp. africanus DSM 2603, assembly GCF_000422545.1. Taxonomy (NCBI): domain Bacteria; kingdom Pseudomonadati; phylum Thermodesulfobacteriota; class Desulfovibrionia; order Desulfovibrionales; family Desulfovibrionaceae; genus Desulfocurvibacter; species Desulfocurvibacter africanus. The sequence continues at coordinate 37,668 of NZ_AULZ01000025.1, read as the reverse complement.
ATGATATTTATCCTGACCTTGGCGCGGATACATCGTCGTTCACTCCCAAGGAAGCACCTTCGGAAATCCTCACAGGCGCTCCGCTGGGGCAAGAGGATCAAGATCTGTCCGGTGGTGAAGCTCCTGCCGGCATGGCCAGCGACAAACGCGCTCCCGAAGTCGCCGGTCCTGAAGAAGCACCTGTGCAGGCCCATATCTCCGGCACACAGGTGGAAACGGAGGAAGGCCAGCTCGACGAGCACGGCCGTCGCAAGCGCAAGCCCAAGCGCCCCACGGAGAAAGAAAAGTTCAGCGGTCCTCAGGTGCGGATTATCGCCAGGCCGGAGCCGGCCCCGGCGAAGCCCGTGCAGCCGGCGCAGCCGCGACCGCAGCTCGATCAGCGTCCTCAGGCTGGGCAGCGTTTTCAGCCGGGGCAACGCCCCGAGCGGCCCGATCTGCGCCCCGACTTGAGGCCTGATCTGCGCCCTGATTTGCGGCCTGACCTTCGACCTGACCTGCGCCCAGGAGCTGGCCGGCCCGGTGGTCCCGGTGGACCTGGACGGCCCGGTGGATTCGGCGGACCCGGTGGTCCAGGCCGGCCTGGTGGCCCCGGTGGTCCTGGTGGCCCCGGACGTCCCAGCGGTCCCGGCGGTCCCGGCGGCCCGCGTCCTCCATTCCGGCCCGCAAGGCCTGGTGGAGCTCCGACCGAAACGGTCCCCACCTCCGAGGAGGCGCGCAGGCGGCGCAAAAAGGATAAGCGAGTCGTCAACTTTGGCGGCGAGGTCGTTGACGGCGCGCGCGGTGCCGACGTGAAGCAGAAGAAGGCCGCCGTGGCCGATCTCGGCGACCGTCCCACACGCGGCAAGGTCCGCAAGGGCAAGAAGTCCCGCGGCCTCATGCAGCCTGAGCTGACCGGTACGGCGCCCATGAAGGCAGCCAAGCGCAAGCTCAGAATCGACGAGGCCATCCGCGTCTCCGACATGGCCCATCAGATGGGCATTAAAGCGCCCGAGATCATCCGTGTGCTCATGGGTCTCGGCGTGCTGGCCACCATCAATCAGGCCCTGGATATCGATACGGCCACGGTTGTGGCCCAGGAGTTCGGTTACGAAGTGGAGAAGGTCGGCTTCTCGGAAGACACCTATCTCCTGCCGACCGAGCCGGACGCAGCCGAGACGCTCCTGTCCAGGCCCCCGGTAGTAACCATCATGGGCCACGTCGACCACGGCAAAACCTCGCTCTTGGACGCCATTCGCGTGTCCAAGGTCGCGGATGGCGAAGCTGGCGGCATTACCCAGCACATCGGCGCCTACCATGTGACCACCGCGCGCGGCGAGATTGTCTTCCTGGATACGCCGGGCCACGAGGCCTTCACGGCCATGCGCGCTCGCGGAGCCCAGGTCACCGACCTTGTGGTGCTCGTGGTGGCAGCCGATGACGGCGTCATGGAGCAGACCCGCGAAGCGGTGAGCCACTCCAAGGCCGCAGGCGTGCCTCTGGTGGTAGCCGTGAACAAGATGGACAAGGAAGGAGCCAACCCCGACCGCGTCAAGCGCGAGCTGGCCGATCTCGGTCTCTCGCCCGAGGATTGGGGTGGTGATACCATTTATGCCTACGTATCTGCCAAGCAGAAGGAAGGCATTGACGAACTGTTGGAGATGATCCTGCTGCAGGCCGAGGTTCTCGATCTCAAGGCCAACCCGAATAAGCCGGCTCGCGGCCACATCGTCGAAGCCAAGCTGGACAAGGGTCGCGGTCCCGTGGGTACCGTGCTCATCCAGGAAGGCACCCTGCGCCAGGGCGATTCGTTCGTATGCGGTCTGCGCTTCGGCAAGGTTCGCGCCATGTTCGACGACGCCGGCCGCAAGATAAACGATGCCGGTCCGGCCATTCCGGTGGAAGTCCAAGGCTTCGACGGCGTGCCTGATGCGGGTGACGAGTTCGTGGCCGTTGCCGACGAAAAGGTGGCCCGGCGCATCGCCGAGGCTCGCCAGATCAAGCAGCGCGAGCGCACCCTGGCCAAGGAGACCAAGGTCACCCTGGAGTCCTTCCTCCTGTCCAAGCCCAATGCCGAGCTCCAGACGCTCAACATCGTGCTCAAGGCCGACGTGCAGGGCTCCCTGGAGGCCATCTCCGAGTCCCTGCGCAAGCTGTCCACCGAGGCGGTCAAGATCGATATCGTACACAGCGGCGCGGGCGCCATCTCCGAATCGGACATCCTGCTGGCCTCTGCCTCGGATGCCATCATCATCGGATTCAACATCCGTGCTACGGCCAAGATCCGCGAGATCGCCGACCGCGAGAAGGTGGAGATGCGTTACTACGACGTCATCTACAAGCTCGTGGACGAGATCCGGGATGCCATGACCGGCATGCTCGCGCCGGTCATCAGCGAGCAGTACCTTGGCCAGGCCGAGGTGCGCGACACCTTCAGCGTGCCCAAGGTGGGCACTGTGGCCGGCTGCGGCGTCACCGACGGCAAGCTCTTGCGTAATGCGAGCGTGCGCCTGCTGCGCAACGGCGTGGTAATCTACACGGGCAAGCTCTCGTCGCTGCGGCGCTTCAAGGACGACGTCAAGGAAGTCGCCAAGGGCTACGAGTGCGGTGTGGGTCTTGAGAACTTCAACGACATCAAGATCGGCGACGTCATCGAGGCTTTCGAGCACGTGGAGACCAAGGCCACGCTGTAGAAGAGGTTTGATATTAGAGGATGATGATAGGAGTACTGCGCCTGGAGTTCGCGCTGCATGACAATGATTCGCTCAAGGGCAAGCGTAGCTTCACCAACAGCATGAAGCAGAAGCTGCGCAACAAGTTCAACGTGTCCGTGAGCGAGATCGAGTCCCAGGACAGCCACACGCGACTAGTGCTCGGCGTGGTCACCTGCGGACCCGATACCCAGGCTGTGCAAGGGCGACTGACCAAGGCGCTCAACATGGTCGAGGCTGCATCCACCGAAGATCTGGTGGACTGCTCCACCGAGTACTTCAGCGACTGATAGACATGACTACCGGCCGGGGCTAACCCGGCCGGTTCGTCTGAGGATACCAATGAAGCACGCCACATCAAGACGATCCGTGCGCTTGAGCGAAGAGATCATGCGCGAGCTCGGCAACCTGCTGGCCGAAGAGGTCCAGGATCCCAGGCTCGAGCTGATTACCGTGAGCGGCGTGCGCCTCAATGCCGACATCTCCGTGGCTGAGGTCTTCGTGACCTACTCAGCGGAGCTGCACCCCCGCGAGGACGTGGACAAGGCTCTGGAGAAAGCCAAGGGCTTCCTGCGCACCCGCTTGGGCAAGCGGCTCAAGCTGCGTAAAGTGCCGGAACTGCGCTTCCGCTTCGACGAATTCCTCGAGACCATGGTCTATGAGCATCCCGAGTAAGGACATCGCCCACATCCTGCGCACGGAAGACGACTTCCTGGTCACCGCGCACGTGAATCCCGACGGCGACGCCATCGGGTCCATGGCTGCAGTGGGTTTCGTGCTGCAGCGCCTGGGCAAGCGCTTCACGTTGTACAACCAATCCGGTCTGCCTCGCGACTTCGCATGGCTGAGCCTGCCGGCGCCCATCGCGACGTCCATTCCCGACTGCCCTGCCTGCTGGACCATCACACTCGATTGTGGAGATCTGCACCGAGCCGGCGATGCGCTTATGACCTGGGTGGACCGCCAGCGGCTCATCAACATAGACCACCACCTGGGCAATCCGGGTTTCGGTTCCGTCAACTGGGTGGACACCTCCATGGCTTCCACCAGCCAGATGGCCGCTCAGATCGCGCGGGAGTTGGGCTTTCCCCTGGAAGGCTCCCTTGGCGAAGCCGTGTTCCTGGGCCTGACCACGGATACGGGCAGCTTCAGCTACGACAACACCACGGCCCGCGTCCTGGAGTTGGCCGCGGAGATCGTGCGCCTGGGCCTCAAGCCCGGCCAGTTCAACGCCAAGCTGCAGAATCAACAGCCCCTGGAACGCATTCAGCTCTGGAGCCGCGTTCTGAGCCGCACACAGCTTCTGGATAGCGGCAAGATCGCCTTGGTGACCATCACCCGCCAGGATCTGGATGCAACCGGCACCGGCATGCAGGACACGGACGGCATTATCAATACCGTGCGGCGCATCAAGGGTGTGGCCGTTGCCGCCAGCCTGCGCGAGGACGGTCCCAAAGAGATCAAGTTTTCCCTTCGCTCGTCCGGCAACGTGAATGTTCAGCCCATGGCCGCGTCCTTCGGCGGCGGCGGGCACAAGAATGCAGCCGGCGGGACTATTTTCGCATCCATGTCCGAGGCCGAAAGCAGCCTCGTCCAAGCCCTGCGCACTTTTGCGGAGACTCTCTAGCATGGGCCGCCGCAGGCGCAGAGAGGATACGCGCCAGCTCCACGGGGTGCTGGTGCTCAACAAGCCGTCAGGCCCCACGTCCACCGATTGCCTCAACCGCATCAAACGCGAATTGGGACAGCCGGTCATCGGCCATGCCGGAACCCTGGACCCTCTTGCCTCGGGCGTGCTCGTGGTGCTTCTTGGCAAGGCTACCCGCCTGGCGACGCATCTCCTGGGCGCGCGCAAAACCTATCAGGGAGCCTTGCGTCTAGGGCTGGCCACTGATACCTACGACATTCAGGGTAAAGTTGTCGAAGAACGGCCTTGCGATGGATTGGATCCCGAAGAGATCCGCCGGGCCGTCCTTGACTGGAAAGGCACTTCGCTGCAGGAAGTGCCGGCCTATTCCGCAGCCAAGCACCAGGGGCGTCCCCTGTACGAGTTGGCCCGCGCCGGAGAGGAAGTCCCGGTCAAGGAAAAAGACGTGACGGTTTACACGGCGGAAGCGCTCATGGTGCAACCGCCCGAGGTCGCCTTCAGGGTGGCCTGTTCCGCAGGAACCTATGTACGCTCCCTGGTCCACAGCCTGGGGAAGCGACTTGGGTGCGGCGCGACAATGACCGCGTTGACCCGTGAGGAGAGCGAGCCATTCAGTCTCGGCCAGGCCCATGGCCTGGAGGAGACCCTGTCCGACCCCGAAGGGTTCGGAGCCAGGGTCCTGCCCATAGCCGAGGTCCTGAAGGGTTGGCTCCAGGTGGAGCTTGGCCCGGACGAGGCAAAAGGAGTGCGCAACGGCATGCGCATCCCCGTAGCCCCGGATCTGGCCAAATCCGCGAGCCCCGGCGTCAAGGCCCTGCTCTCCGAGGCTGGAGAGCCGTTGGCCCTGGCCGAGGCCCGTCACCTGGAAGGACGCCTCAAGTGGGTCATTTTGCGGGGATTGTTCTAGCGCCGCTATATGATAGAGGCAGCATTTAAATAACAATGATCCCTAATCGGAGGATACCGCTGTGGTAATGACAGCTGCTCAGAAGAGCCAAGTGATCGAGGAACATAAGAAGCACGAGGGAGACACCGGCTCCCCCGAGGTGCAGGTCGCCCTGCTGACGGCCCGCATCGAGTACCTGACCGGCCACTTCAAGACCCATACCAAGGACTACCACTCGCGTACGGGTCTGCTGAAGCTGGTCGGCCAGCGCCGCAAGCTTCTTAACTATCTTAAGAAAGTGGATGTGCAGCGCTATCGCGACCTGATCGCGAAGCTCGGCATCCGCAAGTAGGCCAACGGAGAGGCCCCGCATACGCGGGGCCTCTCCGCATGCCCCCTAGCTTTGTTTTAGTTGGCTGTCGCCGGGCGCCCTTCTCTCGGATACAACCCGAAGGACCCTCGTCGCAGTCCAGCTAGAACCTTGGGGGGTTACCGTACACGCGTCAACTCGCGAGGTTTCATGCATGCTTAAGCCATTCGAACCCATCCGAATATCGACAAACGTCGCCGGCATCGACATCGAGCTGGAGACGGGCCGTTTCGCCAATCAGGCTGACGGCGCGGTGCTCGTGCGTTCCGGCGATACAGTGGTCCTGGTCACGGCCGTGACACAGGCTCTGCCCGAGGACAAGGGCTTCTTTCCCTTGACCTGCAACTACCAGGAAATGTCCTATGCCGCGGGCCGCATTCCCGGCGGCTACTTCCGCCGCGAGATCGGCCGTCCCAGCGATCGTGAGACCTTGGTCTCCCGGCTCATCGACCGGCCGCTGCGCCCCAGCTTCCCCAAGGGCTTCCGCGACGAGGTGCAGATCATCGCCACGGTCCTGTCCGCGGATAAGAACGTCAACCCGGACGTACTCGCCGTAACCGGCGCCTCGGCCGCCCTGCACATCTCCAAGATCCCGTTCAACGGTCCCCTGGCCAGCACGCGCGTGGGCTACGTGAACGGCGGATTCGTCGCTTTCCCCACCTACCAGAACATCACCGAGCTCTCCAGCTTGAACATGGTCCTGGCCGCCTCGCGCAACGCCGTGGTCATGGTTGAGGGCGGCGCCGAGTTCATGTCCGAGGACCTGCTGGCCGAGGCCATCGCCTTCGGCCATAAGATGATCATTCCGCTGTTCGATCTGCAGGACGAACTGCGCGAGAAGATTGGCAGGCCCAAGATCGCCTTCACCCCGCCAGCCGAAAAAACCGAGTTCATGAGCATCGTGCGCGAATTGGGCAAGGCCAAATTCGATGCCGCGCTGTCCATCGCCGCCAAGCTTGAGCGCAAGAAAGCCCGCTCCGAGGTCAAGGACGAGGTCCTGCGCATCCTCTCCGAGCGTGACCCGGAAAATGCCGACAAGATCAAGAAGGACCTTCCTGAAGCCATGGAGGCTCTCGAGAAGGAAATCATGCGCGAGCGCATCAAGAGCAGGGGCGTGCGCATCGACGGCCGCGATCTGACCACGGTGCGGCCGCTGTCCATCGAAGTCGGCCTGCTGCCCCAGACTCACGGCTCGGCCCTGTTCAAGCGCGGCGAGACATCGTCCCTGGCCATCGCCACCCTGGGCTCCTCGCGCGACGAGCAGCGCATCGAGACGCTTACGGGCGAGATCACCAAGGGCTTCATGCTGCATTACAACTTCCCGCCCTTCTGCGTGAACGAGGCCCGTTTCCTGCGCGGCCCGTCGCGCCGCGAGATCGGTCACGGCAACCTCGCCGAGCGCGCCATCAAGCCCGTTCTGCCCGCCGACGGCGAATTCCCGTTCACCATCCGCGTGGTGGCCGAGACCATGGAGTCCAACGGCTCCTCGTCCATGGCCGCGGTCTGCGGCGGTTGCTTGGCGCTCATGGACGCCGGCGTGCCCATCAAGGCCCCGGTTGCCGGCATCGCCATGGGTCTGGCCAAAGTCGATGACGATTACTTCGTGCTGACCGACATTCTCGGCGACGAAGACGCCATGGGCGACATGGACTTCAAGGTCGCCGGCACGGCCGAGGGCGTCACGGCCATCCAGATGGATATCAAGATTGCGGGCATCCCGCAGGAAGTGCTCGCGCGCGCCCTGGCCCAGGCCAAGGAAGCCCGCATGCTCATCCTTGAGGAGATGGCCAAGATCCTGCCGGCGCCGCGCACGGACCTGTCCGAGCTGGCTCCGCAGTACGATGTGGTGCAGATCAACCCCGAGAAGATCCGCGAAGTCATCGGACCCGGCGGCAAGAACATCAAGGCCATCACCGCGGCAACCGGCGCGGACATCGACATCGAGGACTCGGGCCGCATCCAGATCTTCGCGCCCACCTCGGAATCCATGGTCAAGGCGCGGGAAATGGTGCTCTACTACGATCAGACCCCGGACGTGGGCAAGAACTACGTAGGCACCGTGACCAAGATCATCGACTGCGGCGCCATCGTGCAGATCATGCCCGGCGTGGAAGGTCTGCTGCACGTTTCGCAGCTTGATGTGGACCGTGTTGAGAACGTCGCCGACCTCCTGTCCACGGGACAGGAAGTCACGGTCAAGGTCGTGGAAGTTCAGCCCAACGGCCGAGTGCGCCTGTCGCGCAAGGCTTGGCTCATGGAGCAGGCTGGCCAGGAAGTTGACCTGGGCGCTTTCTCCGCCCCTTCCGGCGGAGGCCGTGGCGGTGACCGCGACCGTGGCGGACGCGGCGGCGACCGTGGTGGACGCAGCGGCGGAGGCGGCGGCGGACGCCGATAGATCCAGCTGCCCGCAGGGCTAGCGGATAGACAAATGATAGGCCGGGGGCGTTATGCTCCCGGCCTTTTCGTTTCACCTTAAGCACATCGCCTACGAGATGACACCGCTCGCTCCCTGACCAGCTTCGGCCAGAAATAGAATGCCTAGGCTCCCATCTCCCCGTCAAAGTGCCGGGCGATGCAGCACCAAACCACACCATGAGAGCTACAACTCGCGCATCGAAAACGCCTTTCCCTCCACACTACTGCGCTGCTATGCTTCCAGTCGTCGATTCGCCCTTAGCGGACGACAGATACTCTAGGCAGGAGGAGCACATGCGCTGGAAGACCGGACGGCGTAGTGAGCACATCGAGGATCGGCGCGGCATGCGCATCGGCCGGGCAGGCATCGTCGGCGGGGGCATCGGCATGGTCGTGCTGGCCCTGCTGGCCATGTTCCTGGGCGTCGATCCGGGCGTTATCCTCGGGCCGGGCAGCCCCGTGGCCACGCAGGACAACCGCCCGCCCACGGCCGAGGAGCAGGAGCTGGCCGACTTCACGTCCGTGGTCCTGGCCGAAACCGAGGACGTCTGGGGCGGGATCTTCCAGAGGAATGGCGGGACGTATCGCAAGCCCACGCTCGTACTGTTCACGGATGCTGTGCAATCGGCCTGCGGCACCGCCAGCTCGGCCGTAGGACCCTTCTACTGCCCGCTGGACAGTCAGGTCTACCTGGACCTTGGCTTTTTCGAGCAGCTCAGCCGTCAGTTGGGCGCGCCCGGCGATTTCGCCCGGGCCTACGTCGTCGCCCACGAGGTCGGCCATCACGTGCAGAACCTCCTGGGCCTGAGCGGGCAGGTGCGTGAAGCGCAGCAGCGCATGGACGAGTCCCAGGCTAATCGGCTCTCGGTGATGCTTGAGCTGCAGGCCGACTGCTTCGCCGGGTTATGGGCCCACTACGCCGACCGCGAGCGGAATATCATCGAAGAGGGCGACATCGACGAGGCTCTCAATGCAGCCAGCCAGATCGGCGACGACACCCTGCAGCGCAGGAGCCGGGGCGAGGTCGTGCCAGACTCTTTCACCCACGGCTCCTCGGAGCAGCGCATGCGCTGGTTCATGCACGGCTTCACGTCCGGCGACCTCAATTCCTGCGATACGTTTGAATCGGACGATCTATAGCAGGATGAGCCGTGAGATTGCCGCGCCTTTCCAGATGTTGTCGCCGCCGCCGATGAGCCCCAGGAGAGCGCCCAGGCTCGCGCCGGCAGCCGCACCCAGCGCGCCTCGTCCAGCCGCGCCGCTGGCCATGCGGCTGAAAGCCTCGGAATCGTGGATCAGACGCTGAGCCTCGTCCACGCTATAAGGCACATCCCAAGGTACAAGGCCGCTCTCCTCGCGAATCAACTCACGAGCACGCCCGCGTAGCCCACCACCTGGGTATAGTCCCCGCTGGTCTCGCCCGATGTCGCGTAGGCCACCAACTCGGCCTTGCTGGCTTCCAATGACTCGGCCGCGGTCAAACCCACGGTCATGGGCATGATGCCGCACATGGATATGCCGCTCTCGCGCACAACACGGTAAGCCTCGGACGGATTCAGGGCCAGGATAGGCTCAAGAGCCATGGAATCCCAGCGCTTGGCCTCCTCATGGGTCACGTAATGGCTCATGTCCGAGCTGACGACCATTGATACGGGATGCTTCCAGCTCGCCAGCACCCTGCCAATGGCCGCGCCCACCTCCAGCAATACCTCGAGCCTTGGCTCAGCCACCGCGATGGGTATGATGGTCGTTTCCGAATCGATGGCGCGCAGGAACGGCAGCACAACCTCCAGGGAATGCTCGCGGACATGGGCGGTCTGGTCGGCCACGAGCCGCGCATCGGCCTTTATGATGGCCTTGGCCAAGCCCTCGTTCACGTTCAGGCCGCCGCCGGGCAATTCCCATATCCCATCGCTCCACACGGCGAAACGACTGCCCATGCCCGTGTGATTCGGCCCCAAAAGCAGGACGGTCTTGGCCAGGTTGGCTCGCCCCAGTGTCTGGCCTGCCACGGAGCCGGAAAAAACGTAGCCGGCATGGGGCGTCATGGCCAGGATGGTGTGCTCCTGGGCCTTAGCGCCCGCCTTGGACAGGTATTCGCCGACCATGGATTCGAGCTGGTCGGCCTGGCCTGGGTAGAACTGCCCGGCCACCACGGGTCTGCGGTTCATGGAACACCTCCTTGAGCAATGCATGGCGCTGCTTAAATACTAACGCAAAGCATCGGACCGGGGAAGCGGGATAGGCGACAGTTCGCACGATCGTACAGTCCAGCACGCGCTGTCGCCGGGCTTACACGCGAAGACTGCCATCCATGCAACGAAACGGCGCTGCCCCGGCCTTTCAGGGGGCCGGGGCAGCGCCGAAGGATATGTGAGACCTCAACCAGCTTGCGGGCGTGCATGCAAGGAACGGAGGGGCGGACCTTCTTGGCCGCACAACCGTTCTTCCAGGGACGTTAACGCCCTGCGGCCTCGTCGATTTCGGGGCGGTAGCGGTCCACCTTTCGCTCCAAGGCCATGGATTCGAATGTGGATGCAGCCATGCGGCCAAAAAGGCTGTCGGGCTTCTTCTTGATGAGTTCGTTCAAATTCCGCCTCCATTCGCCGTCGTTGCCAAGGCCGCGATGAATCTCGGCCAGGCGGAAACGGGAGGCGGGCCATTCAGGGTCGGCATCCGTGATGCGTTTGTCGTATTCCAAGGCCCAGTGCAGAGCCTGTTCCAACTGGTTAACCTTGCGGCAGACCTCCACGAGGGAGAGGAGGCAGTCCTTGACCTTCTCCTTGTCGCGGCCGGACTGGAGGAACAGATTCAGAGCCTCGTGGCTGTAGAGATACTGGTTGCGGAAGTCTTCCTTCTGGGCCGCGGCGCGCGACATGTAATACAAGGCATAGCCGCGCTGCTCGGTTTCAAGCTGCATATCCGCAGCCAGCTTGGTCCAGATGGGCAGGCTCAATTCTGGCTTGCCCAGATTTTCCAGGGCCAGGGCCAGGGAGAAATCGAACTGACGGCGACGCTCCGGAGGCAGGTTCCACTTCTCGACCACTTTGGACATGGCCTCGATCTGCCCCCAGGCTTCCTCTTCCAGGTAGATGTGCACGGCCAACATCATGGCGCCTTGGGAGCTTTCGCCCTGCATGGCGCCCGCCAGCAGCGGCTTGGCGATCTCCAGGGCGTCGCCCGGGCGGCCCACCGAACTCATGCTCGTGGCAACCAGAAGCCTGGTCTGCGGACTAAGGGAGTCCCCACGCTTGGCGAGGAAGGGATAGCGATCCCATGTGTCCACGATGCGCGCGAAGTTCTCCTCCTGCGCCATATGCCGGGCATTCTGCTCGAAAGCCTTGAGCCCAACGTCCAAAGCCTTGGGCGTCAACTCGCTGCTCGGGAAAAGCCGCAGCATTGTGTTCACGTCGGCCAGGGTGTCCAAATAGCGATTGCTGAAAAGATGCCACATGGACAGCTTGAGCTGGGCCAAAGGCGCCAAGGCGCTCTTGGGGTACTTGCGGACGATCTGTGTATAGATCTCCTCGGGCCGCAGGTTGAACGGCCTGTCGAATACCTTGTACATCTGATCCAGTGTCGGGCTGTCGTAAATGCCTTCTTCGGCCAGGCGCATCTTGGCCACAAGGCCACCCTCGTCCTCGGGGTAGCGAGCGGCCACGGTGCGGTAGATATCACGCGCCGCGTTGCGCTGGCCGGCTCGCAGATATATGTCGCCGATGCGGGCCAGGATCACGTCGTTGCCCGTGGCGGCAGGCTGCATGTTGTAATAGTTCCAGAGGTCGTCCTTGGCCTCGCCGAATTTCTGCAACCGGTTGGCCAGTTCGCCGGACAGCCTCAGGAACTCGGGATCCTCGATGTAGAAACGGGGCCAGCGCTTATCGATGAAGTCCACGATCTGATAGGCCTGCTCGTAATACTCCAATTTTTCCAGGGAGCGGGCCAAGCCCAAGGACGCATCGCGGATAATGGGCGAGTCGGGATGGTCCTGGACCACGACCTGATAGGCGTCGGCCGCCTCGCGGTACTTGCCTTTACGGTAGTAGTAATCGCCCCAGTAAAAATCGATGTACGGGACATTCAAGTCTTGGGGATACTTCTCCGTCAGGATTTTGAAATAGGCGCTGGCCTCGGGGATGTTGTCCACGCGCAGATGGGCCAGTCCGAGCTGCAGGAGCGCCTGCGGCACCTTCTCGGAGTCGGGCTTGAAGTTGATGGCCGCCTCCAAGGCGCCCACGACCTCGTGGAAGTGGTCGCGCAAGGTGTCGCGGTAAAGGTTGTACGAGGCCTGAGCCAAATTGTGCAGCACTTCCTCGCGCATATTCCCCTTGACCTCGGGGTTGGCGCGCAGCTGCTTATAGACTTCGATGGCCTCTTTGTACTCGCTGTTGATGAAATGCCGCACCGCCACCTGGTACAGCTCCTCGTGGGTCAGGATCGGCTTGCCCTTTTCATCCACTGGGCCGGTATCGTCCGTATCCTTGGCCGCTGTGGCAGCCGTCTTGTCGTTGGCCACGCCTTCGGCCTGTTCCGTGCCTGACGCAGGTTCTGTCACAGGCTTGGCGGTCTGGCCTTCCGGGGCCGTCGAGCTGGCTTGTGGAACTGGAGATGCCTGCACGGCGGGCTTGGTTTCGTTCCCGGGCTGACCCGCGGCTGGAACAGCTTGAGGGGCAGGCGCATCTTTGAGAGATGAGGGAGCCGGAGGAGCCGGAGGAGCCGGGGGAGCCGGAACGGCTGGAGCGGCAGCCGTGGAGCCGGCGGAAGCCTCGGGCTGCTTCGCCTGGCCCCGTACAGGAGCGATGTTCATGGCCACCTTGGGCCCCTGGCCGATAACCGGCGTGGTGCTGTAGGTCGTGGCCTCTTCAGGTCCCACGGAGCGAATCGGAGCGCGCAGGGAATAGGGCACGGAAAAGAAAGGTCTGCCCGCGGTCGGAACAGTCGAATCAGTGGCCTGGGCCTTAGCTTGCGGCCTTTCAGGCGCAATGCTTGCCGTCTCGGTCGCGGGCGCGGGACCGGCCTGTTTGGCGGAAACGATCGCCGGCCCAGGAAGAGCTGGCGCTTCAGCGGTCGCGGCAGGAATCTTTTCAACCGGCTTGGAAGCCGCGGGTGCGGCATTGTCGGCGGGCTTGGCTGTGACGACCTTGGCCGGTGAACTCTGCCCGCCGTCAGGGCGGGGCGACTGGTCTGGTTCAGGCGCATCCAGAGGTCTGGGCTGGCGCAGAGCCACTTGGGTTCGGTCCGCTGCGGTCCACTGGCTGCCCATGCTGTCCACGAAAACGGTCAGTTGGAGCTGGTTGGCTCCAGGGCCCTCCTCGGCGACATAACCGAAAGCCATGTCGGCCATGGTGACGCGCACGCCGCCGGTCACGTGGTGCAGGAAGCGGATGAGCCGTCCCTTGACCTCCGAGTCTGCCGGTCGCTTCTCCCGCGCCCAGGCCGTCTCGTCAAAACGAAGGATGACCTCGCGCTCGCCTGTGCGGGATACGGCGAAAGCTGGAACGCCCGACGGGAAGGTGAGTACAAGCCGCTCAACCTCGCCGCTGGAGACTGCCGAATAGGTCACGGCTTCCAGGCGCGCTGGCAGGATGCCTCCGAGCAGTACGCACAATATCAGGCATGGCAGCCTGTTCAGTATGGCCACGGATTTCGACCTCATGGAGCCCGGACAAGCAAAATGTGTGCACAAACAATTGCAGATGGCGTACGCGAAGCCCGGGCGGCCGCGACGCGGGAATTAGTTGGCCAGCTTCTTTTTTTTGAGCTTTTCGATGAGCGTGGTGCGCTTGATGCCGAGAATCTCCGCAGCCTGATTCTTGACACCCTCGGCCCTGGTCAGGGCCTCCATAAGCAGCCGATCCTCGATGGAATCAAGGAAGTCCTTGAGATCCATTGACTTATTCCGCATATCTTCGAGGGTAGGCCAATCGAACCCAACGCGGGATTCGGAACGGACAGGCTCAGGCCGGTCCATCCCAGCGCTCCGCCACATCTTCTCGGGCAAGTCCGCGGGACGAAGTATGTCACTTTCACAAAGAATGGACACACGCTCCATGAAGTTGACAAGCTCACGCACATTTCCGGGCCATTCGTAGCGCAACAGCAATTCCTCCGCGTCTGGAGCGACGCTCAGGGGCGGACGCTGCTTCATCTCGCAGAACTTGGCCAGAAAATGCGTGGCCAGGATCATTACATCCCTGCCCCTTTCGCGCAGGGGCGGCAGATGCATGGGTATGACGTTGAGGCGATAGAACAGGTCCTCACGGAAGCGGCCGGCAGCGACTTCGCCTTCCAGGTCGCGATTGGTGGCGGCCACGAGTCGCACATCGACCTTCTGGGTCTTGGTGGCGCCGACGCGCTCGAACTCTTTTTCCTGAAGCACGCGCAGGATCTTGACCTGCAGGGAAAGATCCATTTCGCCGATCTCGTCCAGGAAAACAGTACCGCCGTCGGCCATCTCGAAACGGCCCGGCCGAGTGCGAATGGCATGCGTGAAGGCGCCCTTCTCGTGCCCGAACAGCTCCGACTCAAGAAGTTCCTTGGGGATGGCCCCGCAGTTGATGGGTACGAAGGGCTTCTCGGTACGTCGGCTGTTGCGGTGCAGCGCCCTCACGAGCAGCTCCTTGCCCGTGCCCGACTCTCCGGTGACCAGTACAGTGGAGTCCGTGGGTGCAACCTTGGCCAGCACCTTGAACACGTCCTTGAGCACCGGGCTCTCGCCGATGATGCCCGCGAGGTTGAGATTCATGAAGACTCCAAATTGAACTGAAATATAAGGCGGAGCGGATTCGTTATACTTCTATGTCTATTACGGGAACACTGTCAATATAATGACTAACACTGCTTGAACAATTAATTCAACCGCACTGAGCAGATTGCTTTCTATTAATATCCGTTACAAGCTTTTGCCAGGTCATGCAGTGAGTTCGATAATATTACCTGCCATCTCGTGCGCAGTACGCATTACACGGAGGTTGGCCGTATAGGTCGCCTCCTCGCGCATAAGCTGGGTCAGCTCGACTGCCAAGTCGGTGTTGCTTCCCTGGACCCACCCTTCGGCGGCCGTGGCATATCCTGCGGCAGCGAGCCGCTCAGGATTGTCTGGGATGTGCGGACCCTGGTCGCTACGGCGGCGTATGTCCGCCACCCGTACGCCCTGTCCATGATACCCATCTTCCAGGTCTACCCTTGCGGCACGAAATTCCTCGGTATTAACATTGGCGACATTGTTGGCCGTGACCATGAGCTGGATAGCCACGGCATCCAAGGCCTGCAGACTGGGAGAGATGTTCATAGCCGCCTCGATACTTAAAGTCGCTTAAGCCTTCTACGCCAACCTTGTTACGAATAGCTGTCGAGAAAGGGAAAGGCTTGCTCTGTACAATGTGCACAATTCGGGCCTAACAATAAAACATTACATTACAGCAGGTTACGACACCAGACCATGCAATACATCCACTAAGAATGGATAACACTTACTTCGTTTTTTCGATGGAGGCGAAGGCACTGTGGGCGTGAATGGATTCGAAGCTCTCCACCTCCACGCGATACCAATTCACCTGGGGATGACGGTCCAGGCGCTGGGCCGCACCACGCACCACGTCCTCCACGAAGGTGGGCTTGGCAAAGGCGGACTCGGTGACGTGCTTCTCGTCCTCGCGCTTTAGCAGCGTGTAGACCGGGGAGGAAGCAGAAGCCTCGGCGATCTCGATCAGGTCCTCCAGCCAGAGGAAGCCCGTGAAGCGAGCCATGACGCGAACCATGGCCCGCTGGCTATGGGCGCCCTGGTCGCTGATGGCCAGGGAGCAGGGGCAAACGGTCATGACCGGCACATCCACGGCCAGGGTGAAGACCATGGTCTCGCCAGCCATCTCGCCCGTGAGGGTGCATTCGTAGCTCATCCAGCCGGGGCTGCCGCTCTTGGGCGAGGCTTGCTTGAGGAAGTACGGGAAGCGAAACACCACGTAGGCCTTACGCGCGCTCAGCCGTTGGCGGATATCCGTGAGCAGGGCCTTGAAGGAATGATAATCCAGCTCTTCCTTCCAATTTTCCAGGGCCTCCACGAAGCGGCTCATGTGCGTGCCCTTGAAGGCCGCGGGAAGATCCACGCCCAAATCCACGCGGGCCACGGTATGCTGCACGCCCTGGGCTCTGTCGCGCACGACGAGCGGCAGCATGAGATGCTTGACGCCCACGCGGTCGATGGACAGGGCCACCTCGGCCGGCGCGCTTTGCACGTCCTGCATTGTGGGAGGCGTCTGGCCGGCCATCAGGATAACCCCTGGCCCGTGGTGGTCAGGCCGAGCTTGCCGTGCTTGACGCCCTTGGTGGAGATGAGCAGCAGTGACAGGTCGCGGATCTTGTTGCCCGGACCACGCAGCACGAGCACTTCCAGACAGTTGTGGTGATCCAGATGCACGTGCAGGGTGGACAGGATGAGGTCGTGGTAGTCGTGCTGGATCTCGGTGAGCTTCTGGGCCAGATCGCTCTGGTGGTGATCGAAAACCAGGGACAAGGTGCCGGCCAGGGGACTGTCCGTGTCCTCCCACTCCTTCTCCACCAGCTTGTTGCGGATCAGGTCGCGAATGGCCTCGGAACGATTTTCGTATTTGTGTTCCTCGATGAGCGCATCAAACTGGTCCAACAAATCGGAATCAAGGGATACGCCGAAGCGGATTGTCTTGCCCATGCGTCCTCCTTGGAGCGTGGCGCTTCAGAGCTGTTTAGAGCATTTTGCTTTTGAAAATGCTCGGCAAGCCATGCGTCGGCATGGCTTGCCATTTGCTTCGGCGTAGGCGCAATTCACTTGCGCCGTCAACGCCGGAGCGGGCGTCTTATAAGCAATCTGCCTTGGACAGCTCCCACAGATTAACTGTAACGGTATAGCCCTCGGTCGGCACCGGTCGAGTGACGATCTTGCGCACGTTCCAGCCGTTGTCGGCCAACCACTGCCAAGCCGGCAGGGACACGCTGCGCTGCGGCTCGCCGAGCCAGATGCGGCCTTGCGGAGCCAGGGCATAGGCGAACAGTTCACGCAGGGGCTCGAAAAAGCGTCTTTCGTATATAATGTCTCCGCCCCACATGAAGTCGATGCTGCCCGGCTTGAGCGCCGGGGCGCGCCAATCCATGGCCGTCCACAGAGGCTGGCTCACGTCGTTGATGACCGCGTTTTCGCGGGCGTAGCGCAGGGCTTCCGGCTCATAATCCATGCCCAGGACCCGCGCGCCGAAGGAAGCGGCCACAATGGCCGTGAGCCCCAGGCCGCAGCCAAGGTCCAGGCAGACCTTGCCGCTGATGGCTTGGCGATTCTCCTCCAGCCATCCGCAAAGCAGCATGCTGGCTGGCCACAGCTCGCTCCAATAGGGAATGCGCTCGTCCTGGCCGAACTCGCCATGACCGAGGTTTGCCCACAGGGCTTCAAGATCGCCCAGGCGCTCAATGGCCCAGGTCCTGCCACACACGTCGATGTGCAGCCGTTCGCGGGCGACGGCTTGTTGAGTCATGGTCACCGAACCGGTTCGTTGGCGTTTGGCCAGGGAGAAAAACACGCGTTCCCCTTGTGCATCGAAAGCCTGGCAAGGATCTGTCGGATCGCCAGCACCGCTTACCTGCTAGCGGCGGCCAAATCAAGGTCCAGGCAGCTCTTGCCCCTTTTCGGACCAGGGGTTACAGCAAGGTCCTTCACGGCGCGCTCGTTGCGCCCGCAGACCCGTTCAATACCAGCAGGAGATAGCTCATGATTCCCAAGGAACTGCTTTACAGCCAAAGCCATGAATGGGCTCGCATCGAGGGCGGAGAAGCCGTCGTTGGCATCACCCACTTCGCCCAAGAGCAACTGGGCGACCTGACCTTCGTGGAACTGCCCGCCGTGGGCGCCAACGTGGAGGCCGGCAAGGAGATGGGCTCGGTGGAATCGGTCAAGGCCGCCAGCGAGCTGTACGCTCCTGTTTCCGGCAAAGTCGTGGCCGTGAACGAAGAATTGGCCGCGTCCCCGGAGCTCGTCAACCAGGACCCGTACGGGAAAGGCTGGATGATCCGCATCGAGCTTTCGAGCCAGCCCCAAGGCCTGCTCGACGCTGACGCATACGCCCAGGTCGCCGTAGGCCACTAGGCTTCGCCGGCCCATTCCAGGAGCATTCCGGAGCACCAGGAGCATACGATGCCCTATATTCCCCATACGCCCGAAGACGTGCGCGAGATGCTCGCGGTCATCGGCGCCGCCTCGGTGGAGGACCTTTTCACCGAGATCGGCCCGGACATGCGGCCCAAGCGCTTCGATCTGCCCAAAGGCCGTAGCGAGATGGCCGTGGTCAAGCACATGGAGCACCTGTCGGCCAGAAACCGGTCCGACCTGGTCTGTTTCATCGGCGCCGGCGTGTATGACCATTACATCCCGCACGCCGTGGACGCCCTGACTTCCCGTGGAGAGTTCTACACCGCCTACACGCCTTATCAGCCCGAAGCCAGCCAGGGCACACTGCAGGCCATCTTCGAGTACCAGACCGCCGTGACCAGGCTTCTGGGCATGGATTGCGCCAACGCCAGCGTGTACGACGGCGGCACGGCCCTGTTCGAGGCCATCATGATGGCCGTGCGCGCCACCAAGCGCACGCGGGTAGTGGTCTCGGGCACGGTCAACCCCATCTACCGCACCATGCTCGCCTCGTACACGTGCAACCTGAACCTGGAGTTCGTGAACGTGCCGGGTCGGGGAGCCGAGACGGACATCGAGGCCCTCAAGGCCGCCGTGGATGAAAAGACCGCCGCGGTCATCGTGCAGAACCCGAACTTCTTCGGCTCCATCGAGGACTGCACGGACTTGTTCGCCCACGCCAAGTCCAAAAAAGCCCTGTCCATAGTGTCGGCCTACCCGGTCATGCAGGCCATCCTCAAGACGCCCGGGGCCATGGGCGCGGACGTCGCCGTGGCCGAGGGCCAGAGCCTGGGCATGCCCATGAGCTTCGGCGGCCCCTACCTGGGCATCATGACCTGCACCAAAGACATGGTGCGTCAGATGCCCGGCCGCATCGTGGGCCGCACCAAGGACACCAAGGGCCGCACGGGCTACGTGCTGACCCTGCAGGCCCGCGAGCAGCACATCCGCCGCCAGAAGGCCACCTCGAACATCTGCTCCAACCAGGCTCTGTGCGCCATGCGCGCCCTGGTGCACATGTGCCTGCTGGGCGACGAAGGCTTGCGGCGCACGGCTGCCCTGTGCGTGGAGCGTGCGCATTACGCGGCCAAGCGTCTCACGGAGCTGCCCGGCGTGACGCTGCTCAACAAGGGCTCCTTCGGCAACGAGTTCGCCATAAGGCTGCCCATGAGCGCCCTGGAGGCCATCGACAAGCTCAGCGCCAAGGGCTTCGTGCCCGGATTCCCACTGGGTCGCTACTACCAAGGAATGGACGACGTGCTGCTGGTGGCCGTCACCGAGCGCCGCACGCGCGAGGAGATCGGCGTCATGGCCGAGCTGTTGGGAGGCATCCTATGAAGACCGTGTTCGCCAAATCCCGGCCCGGCCGCGAAGGAGTGTGGCCCGAGCAGCCGGCCCAGGACGTGAGCGCCTATATCGATCCGGCCCTGCTGCGTGGAGGGGCCGGGACCACGGGCCTGCCCGACCTGAGCGAGCTGGACACCGTGCGTCACTTCACGGAGCTGTCGCGCAAGAACTTTGGGGTGGATTCCAACTTCTACCCTCTTGGCTCCTGCACCATGAAGTACAACCCCAAGTTCACGGAGTACGTGGCCGCCCTGCCGGGTTTCGCCGGGCTGCACCCGGTGCTGCCGCAGCTCAAGGGCGCGGGACGCTTCTGCCAGGGCGCCCTGGAAGTCATGCACGAATCCGAGCGGTTGCTGTGCGAGATCACCGGCATGGCCGGCTTCACCCTGCATCCCATGGCGGGCGCTCACGGCGAGTTGACCGGCGTCATGCTCATCGCGGCCTATCACCGCGACAAGGGCAACAAGAAGACCAAGATCATCTGCCCCGACTCGGCCCACGGCACCAACCCGGCCTCGGCGGCCCTCGCCGGCTACGAGGTGGTGACCATCGAGTCCAAGGACGGCATCGTGGACCCGGCGGTGCTGCGCGCCGCCCTGGACGATGAGGTTGCCGCGCTCATGATGACCTGTCCCAACACCTTGGGCCTGTTCGAGCGGCACCTGCCCGAGATCGTGGCCGCGCTCAAGGAAGTGGACGCCCTGCTCTACTACGACGGCGCGAACCTCAACGCCATCATGGGCAAGATGCGCGTGGGCGACGCGGGCTTCGACGTGGTGCACCTCAACCTGCACAAGACCTTCGGCACTCCGCACGGCGGCGGCGGCCCCGGCTCCGGCCCTGTGGGCGTGTCCCAGCGCCTCCTGGACTATCTGCCCATCTCGCGCGTGGTGAAGCTGGAGGACGGCCAGTACTTCCTGGACTATGACTATCCCAAGTCCATCGGTTACGTGGCCCCTTTCTACGGCAACTTCGGCGTAGTGCTGAAAGCCTACGCCTACATGCTGCGCCTGGGCCGCGAAGGACTCATCCGCGTGTCCGAGAACGCCGTGCTGTCGGCTAATTACCTGCGCAAGCGGCTGGAAGACTACCTGGAGATCCCCTACAACCGCACGTGCATGCACGAGTTCGTGGCTTCGGCCGTGCAGCAGGCCGCGAAGGGCGTGCGCGCCCTTGATATCGCCAAGGCCCTGCTGGACAAGGGCACTCACGCGCCGACCATCTACTTCCCGCTCATCGTCAAGGAATGCATCATGGTCGAGCCCACGGAGACCGAGTCCAAGGAAACCCTGGACCGCTTCGTGGATGATCTCATCGAGATACTGACCCGCGCCGAGTCCGACCCGGCATCGGTGCAGGCCGCTCCCACAACCTTGCCCGTGACGCGCCTGGACGAAACCCTGGCCGCCAGAGGCATGGTGCTGACCGATGATATGTGACCTGTTCATCATTGGTTCGGGGCCGGGCGGGTATGCCGCGGCCCTTGAAGCCGTCGGGCTCGGCCTCAAGGTCGTGCTGGCCGAGAAGAACGTGTTGGGCGGGACCTGCCTCAACGTGGGCTGCATTCCCACCAAGCTCTTCTTGGGCGCCACGGCCGCTGTCGACGAACTGGACGCCCAGGCCCGGCTCAAGCTTGCCACGGGCGAGGTCAAGGTGGACTTTGGCGCGCTGCAGACGCGCAAGAGCAAGATCCTCTCGGCCACACGCAAGGGCATGATGGTCAAGCTCCAGCAACTGGGCGTGACCTTGCTCATGGGCGAGGCCCGGCTTACCGGCCCGAACGTAGCGCTGGTCCAAGCCGACGGCGAGCAGCGCGTTGAGTTCCGTCACGCCGTGCTGGCCACGGGCGGTCAGCCTCTGGCCGTGCCTGGCCTGGAGCCCGACGGCAAGACTATCCTCAATTCGGATCATCTACTGGATCAGGGCAGGCCGCCCCGCTCGCTCATGATCATCGGCGGCGGCTACATCGGCCTGGAGCTTGGCCAAGTCTTCCACCGCCTGGGCACGTCCATAACGGTCATCGACGCGGCCGAGCGGCTTGCGCCCCAGGAAGACCCGGAAGTCAGCGTCGAGCTTGGCAAGATCTTCCGGCGCAAGGGCTGGAACATTCTGACCGGCACGAAAGTGCGCGGCCTGAGCGCCAAGGAGGATCGGGCCGAAGTGACCCTGGGCAGCGGCGATCTCATCAGCGCCGAGAAGGCCCTGGTGGCCGTGGGCCGTAAGCCCGTGAGTGATGGGCTTGGTCTGGAGACAGCCGGCTGTCGCACCACAGCGCAAGGCTTCGTGGCGACCGATACATTCCTGCGCGCCGCGCCCACGGTCTTCGCCGTCGGCGACGTGAACGGCCGCTTCATGCTGGCCCACGCTGCCGAGACCCAGGGACGCTACGTGGCGCGCCTGGCCGCCGGCCGGACCCGCAAGCCCTTTGATCCCGGCGTGGTGCCCTCGTGCATTTACGGCTCGCCCGAAACCATGCGCGCGGGCCGCATGGCCCACGAGCTCAAGGCCGAAGGCAAGGAGGCCCTGATCTCCCGCTTCCAACTCGTGGCCAACCCCATTGCCCAGGCCCATGGGGCCACCAGTGGATTCGTCAAGATCGTCTGGTCCGGAGATACTGTCGTGGGCGCTTGCGGCGTGGGCCACGGCGTTTCCCACCTGGTCACCCTGGCCGCGGTCATGGTTCGCGAAGGCTGGACAGCCAGGGAAGTTGAACGCACCGTGTTCCCGCACCCTTCAGTGGACGAGGCGCTCATGGAAGCGCTGCGCGCGGAACGCGTACCTGCGTAGGCTTCACCCGCTTTTCTCTGTTCTTCATCTGTTAGTATTATGAATGAAGGGCCTCTGGAGAATTACTCCAGAGGCCCTTCATTATGCTATCCTATTTGCGCAGGCTGCTAGAAGCGCTCGAATTCCTCATCCTTATCCTCGTTCAGGCGCACCAGGACACCGTTCGGCTTGGCTGCTTTGGCCTTTTCCAGCGGGCGCGGCGCGGACTTGCCGTTGCCGCCTTTCTGGGGCGAGGCCATCGCGGCCTGGACCTTGATTTGATTAGACTTGCGCACAATGCCGCTGCCAATACCCGCGCCGTTGCCGCCCAGGCTGAAGAAGCTGATGGTGGACTGGAGCTGCTCTGCCTGGCTGGAGAGTTCCTCGGATGTGGAGGCCATTTCCTCGGCGGCCGAGGCATTTTGCTGGATGACCGTGTCGAGCTGCTGGATGGCTCCACTGAGCTGCTGGATGGCCCCGTTGAGCTGCTGGATGGTCTTGTCCAGTTGCTGGACGGCCGTGTTGACCTGTTCGGCGCCGGCATCCTGCTCCCGGCTGGCTGCGGATATTTCCTGCACCAGCTCTGCCGTGCGCTGAATGTCCGGAACCATCAGCTCCAGCATGCGGCCGGCATCCTCGGCCACGGCCACGCTGCCACCCGACAGGTCGCGAATCTCCGCCGCGGCCGTTCCGCTCCGTTCGGCCAGCTTGCGCACTTCCGCGGCCACCACGGCGAAGCCTTTGCCATGCTCTCCGGCCCGTGCGGCTTCAATCGCCGCGTTGAGGGCCAGCAGATTCGTCTGGCGGGCGATCTCCTCAATAATGGATATCTTCTGGGCGATGTCCTTCATGGCCCGCACCGTCTCGGCCACGGCCTGGCCGCCCTTGCGCGCGTTTTCGGCCGACTTGACGGCCGTCTGCTCGGTCACGCGGGCGTTCTCGGTGTTCTGGCGGATGTTGGCGGACATCTGCTCCATGCTGGCGGAGACCTCCTCAATGCTGGCGGATATCTCCTCGATGCTGGAGGATATCTCCTCCGTGCCTGCGGATATTTCCTCGATGCTCGCGGCCTGCTCCGTGGCGCCCTGAGAAATCATTTCAGCCGAGGTCGCCAGCTCCTCGCTGCCGCCTGCAACATTTTCGCTGGCGGCGACAACCTCGCCGACCACTTCGCGCAGCTTGCCGACCATGCCGCGCAATGAGTCGGCCAGCTTGCCGATTTCGTCGCGCTGCTCGATGGCCAGATTGGTGTCCAACCTGCCTTGGGCAACCTCGGCGGCGAAGTTCACACCCTTGTTCAGGGCCAGCGTGATGATACGGGTGATAAACACGGCGAAGGCCACGCCAAGCAGCAGGGCGGCAATCACGCCCGCCATGAGCATGGTGCGCGAGGAGACGATCTCGGCTGCCATGCGCTCTTCCTGTTCCACCCTGAAGGATTCGCAATCCCCGATGGCTTTGCGGGCGGCCGCGACCATTGCATTGAACTCGCCTGTCTGAGCGTCGACCGCAGCCGCATAGGCCACCAGGCCGTCCCTGTAGTTGCGGGCCGCTGCGAGCACCTTGCGCAAAGCAGCCTGCTGCCCTCCCTGGAGCTGAGCAGACAACCGATCGGCCTTGTCGATCAGAGCCAGGATAGTATCCTGGCATGCGGCGGCATCAGCCTGCCGTTCATTGGCGATATAGTCCTTGGCCAGGCCCCGACTGTTCAAGAATGCGATATGGATTTCCGAGGCAGCGCTCAAGGCGTTGACCGTGCCGTTATCGACCTGGGCCTTGCCGTGCGCCTGTTGCGACAGAGTTGCTCCAAGATCCACAACAGCGCCTTCCAGTTCCGCCGCCATTTTAAGCATGCCCGCCAGATTCTGTTCCTTGGTCTTCTGCGCCGCGACATACTTAAAGAAAGCCGTTTCGTAAGCTCCGATGGAGGCCAGGATCTGGTCAATGCGCGCCTGGTTAGCGGCCTGGGTGTATTTTTCCCTGGAAGCCAAGGCCACGCTGCGCACCGCGGCAATATTCTTCTCGAACGAAGCCACGCGCTCATCCGAATGCTCATTCATATAGTACAGAACATCCATGCGCATGGCATATGTGTTGCTGACGACAAGGTTCATGTCGTTGGCCTTGCCGGCCCTGTCGGCCACATATGTAAGCCCCCGCCAGCCCACGAGACCGACGGCCAGCGCCAGCA
Organism: Desulfocurvibacter africanus subsp. africanus DSM 2603; assembly: GCF_000422545.1. Lineage (NCBI taxonomy): Bacteria > Pseudomonadati > Thermodesulfobacteriota > Desulfovibrionia > Desulfovibrionales > Desulfovibrionaceae > Desulfocurvibacter > Desulfocurvibacter africanus. The sequence continues at coordinate 13,208 of NZ_AULZ01000025.1, read as the reverse complement.
GAAGGATGATCCCGAAACCTCCGCCAATCTTCAGGCCTAAACGCATATCCTTGAACATTGCCTCCACCTCCGAAAAGCTTGCCTTGTGCGAGCCAGATTGGTGCCCATGACCCTGCCAGCCTTGTCTGCCTTACCCTCTGTGCATCTTTCTATCGATATGGCGAACAGCATATGCAAGGACATTCCATAAGCGTATGCCTCTTGCGGAACGAACCATCTTGAATATGTATTCAGATCTACTGAATACATTACTAACTTTGGCTACAGGCACGCTTATATCAACTTACGAAAACATGTCCAGGCCCCGAATACTGCAATTTCAGCCAAGTATTTATTCTTATTATTTGCTATATTTATTTCCAAATACCATATGAACATGTCAATGCGATGACCTAATCGGTCCTCATGTTTGACTGACCATTCAGTCATCAGCCTACCCATTCGCTTCGCTGCTGTCCGGCTTGACGCACCAGCGCGGTATTCTCTACAAGGAGAATGAGGCAAAAGCCGTTTCCAGCCTCACGCCTTGGGCAACCGCAACGCGAGGAGAGACAGGATGCAAGTGCCCCTGGAAGTAACCTACCGCGAAGTGGACAAAAACGACTTCATCGATGACCTGATCCGCAGGAAGGCCGCCAAGCTTGAGAAGGCCTGCCCGCACCTGATCAGCTGCAGGGTTGTCGTGGCATTGGACCAGAAACAGCAGCGAACCGGAAACATCTACCGCGTGCATATCAACATGCTCGTGCCGCCGGGGCATACGCTCACGGCGGACCGCAAGGGCGTAGTGGCCAAACTCCATGAGGATCTGCCCCCACTGATACGCGAAGCCTTCGATGCGGCGAATCGCCAAGTGCGCGAGCTTGCCACGCAGCAGAAGGGAAAGACCAAACTCCACCCCGAACAGCAGACCAACGCCTTTGTGCACAGGCTTTTTACCGATCAGGATTACGGCTTCATTCGTACCGTTGACGGGCAGGACATCTACTTCCACCGCAACAGCCTGCTCAACGCGAACTTCGACACGTTGGAAATAGGCACCGGAGTTGCTTATGAAGCCACTGAGGGAGACGAGGGGCTGCAGGCGAGCACCGTGCGCGTAATTGAGCACAAGACGAGCCATGTTCCGCCGGAACAGGCGGAGATGCAAAAGCCATTGGGCTGGAAATCCTAGAGCAGATTGCTTTTAAGACGCCCGCTCCGGCGTTGACGGCGCAAGTGAATTGCGCCTGCGCCGAAGCTAGCGGCAAGCCATGCCGACGCATGGCTTGCAGAGCATTTTCAAAAGCAAAATGCTCTAAACTGCAGTGATAGGCGGCAGGACCAAACACAGATAGGTCCTGCCGCTTTTTTCTTTCAAGCATTACGCAAATTCTATTTAATCATTTACAGCAAATCACCCATGCTGTATCAGCCTAGCCTTGTCTCCAACCCAATAGAACATATTTTTTGACGCTGAAACATGCACTCAGCCACAATTGGCCAAATCGAGCGATGCTGCACTGTCCGCATGGAGGCGGCAATGGACAAACTTGAATTCGTATCCACATTTCTGTGCATAAAGGATGTCTCCTACGAAGTGCTTGAGTGGGCTGAAAGCGCATCGGAGGAGGATTTTCGACATCTGCTGCAATCAGATTGCGTCATGCCGCCCGAGGTGGAGGACAAGCTCGAACGTTTCTGCGAGGTTTGCAAAAACCTCCACGAGTTTCTTTGCCAGTATCGGTCAATCTGTCGCTGAAGCCCTCCGCCATCATCCGGACAACCCCTTACGATAAAAAAATCGCCCGCCAGGCAGGCTGCCGGGCGGGCGATTTTATCTTGGGCGCAGGATCGCGCTCAGTATTCAAGTAATTCCATCATGGCCTGCGGTTCGGTGACTGGAAGCTCGCAGGAGAATCCACGACACACATAGGCCGTGGCCTTGCCGTCCTGCATGACCAACTCCGCCGTGAACGGGGCCAAGGCAGGCATGCGCTCGTCACCCTCTTCACGCAACAGGAGCACCTTGTTGGGGATATACGAAGCGTGCAGCTTGCGAAGCATGGCTCGCGTCTCAGGCGCGTTACGCTTACCGACAATGACCACCTCGGCCGATGGGCCGATGGAGAAATCCACGCCGCACAGGAGCTGGGTAAAACCCACGGGGTGCTCGGTCGCCTGCCGTGCCGCCGAGCGAGCCACGGCCGCCGCGCGATTGGCCAGGTTCGGCCGCCCGGTCAGCCGAGAAAGCTTGAGCAGCACGTGCATGGCCACGGAATTTCCCGAGGGAATGGCGCCGTCGAACAGGTCCTTTTGGCGCACCAGCAACTGCTCGGCCGATTCTGCGGTGAAATAGTAGCCACCGTCCTTCGGGTCCCAGAACTGCTTGTTCATGATCTCGGTCAGATCAAGCGCAGCCTCCAGGTGACGGGAATCCAGGCCGGCTTCGTACAGTTCCACAAGCCCCCATATCAGAAAGGCATAGTCCGTGAGCGTCGCCTCTATGGCCACCTCGCCGTCGCGGAAACGGTGCAGAAGCCGGCCATCCTTGCGCATACGCGAAAGGATGAAATCCGCGGCAGCGGTCGCCGCTCGCACGAACAGCTCCTCATCCAGGGCCTTGGCCGCCATGGACAGGGCGGCGATCATCAGCCCGTTCCAATCCGTCAGCACCTTGTCGTCGCGTAGCGGCCGTACGCGCCGCTCGCGCACATGGAAAAGCAGCCGGCGCTGGTCCGCCAGGGTGGTTTCCAACTCCAATTCGCTCATGCCCAGTTCTTTCGCCAGAATATCCAGGGGGCGCTGCAGGTGCAGCACGTTGGCGCCGGTACGGCGGTGGGTGGCTTCATCCAGGAAGTTGCCTTCGGGCAGGATGTCGTATGCGCGAATGAACGGATCGGCCTTCTTGCCCAGCACCGAACGGATCTCTTTTTCCGACCAGACGTAGAACTTGCCCTCTTCGCCTTCGCTGTCGGCATCCTCGGCACTGTAGAAAGGCCCTTCGGGATGCTGCAGGTCTCGGCGCACGTATTCGACGATTTCTTGGGCCGTGCGCTTGTAGATCGGCTTGCGCGTCAGCTGGTAGGCCTCTACGTAGGCCATGAGCAACTGGGCCTGATCATAGAGCATCTTCTCGAAATGTGGCAGCAGCCAGCGCTGATCCGTTGAGTAGCGGTGGAAGCCGTAGCCCAGGTGATCATAGATGCCGCCCCGGCGCATTGCCGTGAGGGTCTTCTCGACCATTGCAAGGTTGCGGGCATTTCCGGTGCGTCGGAACATGCGCAGCAACAGCAACAGGTTGTGCGGAGTGGGGAACTTGGGCGCCCCGCCAAAACCGCCGAAAGCCTCGTCGAAGCGCTCCGAAAGCTGCCGCTCGGCCTTGAACAGCACGCTGTCCCCCAGTTCGCCGCCCACGGCAGGACGCTCCAGGCCGCGCAGCGCTTCCGTGACCTTGTCCGCGGATTGGACCAGATCCTCTCGCCTGGTGCGCCACAAATCCTGCACCTTGGGCACCAGCTCCATAAGCCCCATCCGGCCTGCCAGGCTGGACTTGGGGAAATACGTCCCGGAGAAGAAGGGCTTCTTGTCCGGAGTCATGAGCACGGTCAATGGCCAGCCTCCGTGGCCGGTCATCATCTGGCACACGGTCATGTAGACATTGTCGATGTCCGGCCGCTCCTCGCGGTCAACCTTGATGCATACGAAAGCTTCATTCAGCAGCTTCGCGACTTCATCGTCCTCGAAGGATTCGCGCTCCATGACATGGCACCAGTGGCAGGTGGAATAGCCGATGGACAGAAAGACCGGCTTGTCCTGCTCGGTCGCCGTTCGGAAAGCCTCCTCGCCCCACGGATGCCAATCCACGGGATTGTGTGCGTGCTGCAGCAGATAGGGGCTCTTCTCCCCGACCAGTCGGTTCGTGTGTTTGGCCATGTGCCCTCCGGGCTCGTGTTGCTGTGCGTGGCCCGGCTACACGGGCCGGAAGCTTGGCCCTACTCGGGCCAGTCGGCCCAGGGCAGCGCCTTTGGCTCGTCCAGGAGCGCGTGCAGCTCCTGGTTGGTCACGCACAGATCATCGTAAAAGCTGACGCCGCGCGAGCCGTCCATGGCCCAGACAATTTCGCCGCGCATGCGGCGCAGCACGTTTCGCAGATTCTGCGGACAATCGTCAATGGATATCGGCAGCTTCGGGGTCAATCTCGCCACCGCCTCGCCCGAGCAGCCGATGCGCATGCCCCCGGCGCTCAGATCCTCCAACGGGCACAGCATCCTCTGCCCTTCCTCGGTGGAAAAGAGCACATACTCGTAATGTTGAGGTTTTCTGCGATGAAAACGTCTCTTTTCGTCAGTCATGCGGCAGACCTCCGGATATAAAGGGAAGCCATATGGCGGACAAGACACAACTCTGTCGGTGAGGGTACTCCATTCGCGCGGCTTTTAGAAGAGTGTCCCGAAAAATGGGACGCACTCAGCACACGGCCCGAAACATCGCCTGGTCGTGCGGAAATGAGCAGGGAATACCGGCTGCGGCCGGCAGCTTGAGCAGGCCGGCATCCACGGGAAAGACGGGCCTGAAGCCCTTGTGCCGGAAGAGTATGTTCTGCCTTCGCCGGAAGCGGCCCGCGCGCGCCAGGTTGTCACTGCCGATGGGGTCAAGGGCCAGAGCCGGCGAGAATTCCGGATCGCGCAGGAAGTCCAGGACCACCCGGGCGCTCAGGTCGAGCATGCCGCCCAGATACTCGCGACCCAGAGTGCAGGCCAGATGGTTGTCCACGAAGCTCAGGGAGCTGCGCAAGGTCTTTTGGCTGCAGAAGACGAGGCTGCTGCGGTACAGGTGCTTCTTTATCTTGAAAGGCAAAGGATTGCGTTCCATGGACAGAAGCAGCGAGCGGTCCGCTGCATTGAGCGGCAGATCGAAAATGTCCATGGCCTGGTCCGAGCACCAGCTCACCCGCCTGTCGGCCTGCATTTCAAGATAAACGTGGCCAAGGCGGCCGCTGAGCGGCAGCGTGCCCAGGAGATTGGGTACGAAGTAATTGTGGGCCACGGTGTCCGCGGCAAGGTGCGTAAGGTAGCCGTAGGCATAGGCCCTGAGTTCGGGCCGCCGCACCGAGCGCAGCAGGTCGAACCCCGTCCGCCAGTTGTGGCTGTGGCCCGGCTTGAAGGCGGAGCCTTTGCCGATGAAAATGTCCGCGCTCACGCAGCCGTAAAGGAAAGACCGCCCATGCTCGGCCAGGAGCTGGGCAATGGAGGGGGCGATGAGCTTGAGCGCGCCGAGCACGCCATTGCCGATGGCGATATGCACGCCGGGACCCCATGCCAGGGCATCACCGGGCATGAGCAACCATGCGGCCAGGAAAGCCAAAAGAAGAGAGAGGATTTTGGGGATCATCGTACTCCGCGGGAAATGTCTGTCGTGTCCGCTGCCACAACTACGTGGAAAGAGTAACGCGCCTTGCGGATTTGTCCAGGAACAATTCCCTGCCTTGCATTTGGCCGGTAGAGAGCAAGAAACGGGCCTCAAGCTTCACGTAAGGCAGTCAGTATTTCCATGCGCGCGGCCCTGTAAGCTGGAAGCGCACCTCCGACAAAGCCCATGAACACGGAAAAGCCCAAGGCCTGCAGGATCGTATCCAGGCCCAAGGTGAAGGAAAAGGCCAACTCCGAAAAGGTCTGGAAATTAGTGGTGGATACGTCAATGACCGTAAGCAGCGAGGCCGCCAGCAAACCGACCAGCCCGCCCAGCAATCCCAGAAAGACCGACTCCAGCAGGAAGGCGGTCAGGATGATGCCCCGGCCGAAGCCCAGGGCGCGCAGAGTGCCGATCTCCCCCACCCTGTTGGCCACGGCCGCGTACATGGTGATCATGGCGCCCACCACTGCGCCCGTGGAGAAGATGGCGGTCAGGGCGATGCCCAGGATGCGCAGGAACGTGGCCATCATCTCGGACTGCTCACGGTAATAGACATCTTCGCGCAATACCTCCACCTGCAGCCTGGGATCGGCCTCCAGCCGGGCCTTGAGCGCGTCCAGCCCGGCAGGGTCGCGCAGGCCAAGGACAACCACGGAATAAGCCTGACGACGAAAGGCCTGCATGAGCTGGTCCGCATCGCCCCATATCTCGGAGGAGAAGGCGGTGTTGCCGGCATCGAAAACTCCCACCACCCGCCAGTCGCGCTGGGCGAGGCGCAGCGAGTCGCCCAACCCCGCCGAGGCGTAGCTTCCGGCAACCTTGTCGCCGACCATGACCTCCTGGGCTCCGAAGCGCAGCGGCCGCCCGGCCACCAAGCGCACCTGAGGCCGCAGGGCCAGAGAGGGCTCGTCGATGCCGCGGATGGTCACGTTGGCCGGCGAGCCGTTACGCTTTTCCAGGGTGAACAGCACGACGGACTCGCGGGCCGCCAAAGGCCTGCCGTCGTCGCCCAAGGCCACTTCCGGCTGGACCTCCGCGATTGCCGCTTCCCTGCGCTCGATGGAGCTCTGCACCTCGGTTTCCGAGGACCTGCGCAGAACCACGGCGTTCTCGATTGAACCCGTGTCCACCAGGGTTTGCTCCAGGCCCGCGGCGAGCATGAGCATGGCCGCGAAGACGAAGACCACCAGGGCCATGCCGCCGGCGGTCAGCACGGTGGTCATGCGCCGCGCGAGCAGGTTGCGCAGGCTGTAAAAAAGCAGCAGCCGCACCTAGCCTATCCTCCGCAAACCGTCGGCGATGCGCACTCGCAAAGCGGTCCATAGCGGAAACGCCGCCGCGAGCAGGCCCACGGACAGGGCCGCCAGGGCGTCCAGCAGCACTGTCTGGCGCGTGACCACGAACACGGGGAAAAACTGGCCCACGGCTTCCCTAAAGGCCGCCGCTGCCGGGAAGGTCAGCGCGATACCCAGGAGACCACCCGCGGCAGCGATGAGCATGGACTCGCCCAGCACGAGCGTGGCCAGCCACAGGCCGCCGAAGCCAAGCGTCTTGAGCACCGCGTACTCGCGCATGCGCTCGCGCACGCTCATGGCCATGGTATTCGCCGCCACGGCCAGAATGATGAATATGACCACCAGGGATACGAGCTGGATGATCATGAGGATGGCTTCGCTCATGGCCACGAAGCCCATCTGAAAGGCTTTCTCCGTCTCGGTGAGCGTCTCGGCCATGGAATTCTTGAATTGCGAGTCGATGGCCCGGGCCGTGGCCGCGGCGAACTCGGGGGTCTCCACGTCCTCGAAGAAAAAGCCCACCTGGTCGGCGCGGTCGGGCATGGATTCCTTGAGAGTTTCGTTCAGGTAGTCCCAATGAAAGAGGAACTGGAACTCGTCCACGCTCCGCGTCCGGCCCCGGTACAGAGCCCGGATGGTAAACTCCCAATTGCCCGGGAAAATGGTGCCGATGAGCGTGACCGTGTCGCCCACGCGCCAACCGAAGCGTTCGGCCAGCTTGGCGCCGACCAGCGCGCCCTTGCGGTCGGCCAGGAAGTCGTGCTTCTGCTCCTCGGTAATCACGAACTCCGGATAGATTTGCAGATAGGTTTCTGCCTGCACCGCGAAGTTGGCGAAGAAATTCTTTTCTTCCTTGTAGTACGCGCCGAACCAGTTTCCGTAGGAGACGATCTCCACGTTCTCCACGCGCCTTATGCGCTCGTAGTAGGACAGGGGCATGGGGAATATCAGGGAGATCGCATTGCGCGTGACGAGTCTCGTGCTGGAGGAAGCCTCCACGCCCGCGTACCAGGCATCGACCACCGTGCGCAGAAGCCCGAAAGCCAGGATGGCCACCGCCACGCCGATCACGGTCAGCGTGCTGCGCAGACGGTGCCGTAGCGCGTTCCTAAAGAGTATCTTGAGGAGCATCGCTGAGCACGCCCTTGTCCAGGAACTGCAGCCGTCTTGCCCGCTTGGCCGCCGATGGATCGTGGGTGACCAGAATGATCGTCTTGCCCAGTTCCTGGTTGAGCTGGTCCATGAGATCGAGCACGGCCGCGGCGGACTTCCTGTCCAGGTCGCCCGTGGGCTCGTCGGCCACCAGCAGGGCCGGGTCCGTGACCACCGCCCTGGCGATGGCCACGCGTTGCTGCTGTCCGCCCGAAAGCTGCCGGGGATAGTGGTCCATGCGGTCCGCCAGATCCACCAGAGACAGAGCCGTGAGCACGTGTTCCCGCCGCTCGCGCTTGGACAGCCTGGTGAGCAGCAGCGGCAACTCGACGTTCTCAAAGGCCGTGAGCACCGGAATGAGATTGTAGAACTGGAAAATGAAGCCCACGCTCCCGGCGCGCCAATGCGCCAGGTCCGACTCCTGCAGACTGGTGATGTCCACGCCCTCCACCATGATGGCCCCGGAGTTCGGGCGGTCCAGGCCGGCGATGAGGTTGAGCAGCGTTGACTTGCCAGAGCCCGAGGGGCCCATGAGCGCCAGGTACTCGCCCCGGCCGATGGCCAGGGTGATGTCTTCCAGCACCGGCACGGTCTGGCTGCCCCGGCGGTAGGACTTGAAGACGTGCTCCACGGAGACGATGATGTCCTTCGGCATGGCATGCACGGATTACTTCTCCTGGGGCATGATCTTGGCTCCGTCCTCCAGCCCTTCGCCAGGCTCCAGGATTACGCGCTGTTCCGTGGACAAACCCGCGCGCACCTCCACAAGATCACCGAAGGTCCGTCCCGTTTCGATGGAGGTCAACCGCGCACGGTCGTCCTGGGCCACGAAAACCGCGGCCCGGCCATCGACCTCGACTACGGCCGTTCCTGGCACGGCCACCACGGGCTCGCGCTCGTCGGGCCGTACCGCCCTGGACAGGAAGGCCGCCTTGGCGCTCATCTCAGGGAGCACGCGCGGGTCGCGCTCCATAAAAGCCACCTTGACCTGCACCGAGGCCTTACTGCGGTCGGCCGTGGGCACGATCATGTGCACCCGGCCCGGAAAACGCTCGTCTGGCAGGGCGTCGAGCTGAATCTCGGCCGGCTGGCCCACCTTGACCTTTGCGATGCTTGATTCGGACACGTCTGCCTCGACCATGAGCGAATCCATGTCCGCGATGGTCACCACCGAGGCCTGGGCCTGCTGTGCCGCGCCTATGGGCGTTATGATGTCGCCGATATCCGCGTTCTTGGTCAGCACCACTGCGTCGAAGGGCGCGCGAATGTATGTGTAGTCGAGGTTGACCTTGGCTTCGAGCACCGCGGCGTCGGCAACGCGTATCTGAGCGCGGGCGACCGACACCGCGGCCCTGACCTGCCGGAAGCGCGCATCGGAGGTATCGAACTCCTGCTGGGATATGACTCCGCGCTTCACCAGCCGGCTGTTGCGCTCATATATGAGCCGTGCATTGTACAAATCGGCCTCGGCCTGCCGCAGGGCGAACCGGGCCGCGGCCTGAGCCGCCTCGACCCTCGCCAGGGTGGCCCTGTAGTCGGCATTCTCCAGCACGGCCAGCACCTGGCCCTCGCGCACTTTGTGGCCCTCCTCCACGTTCAGCTTCACCAGCAGGCCCGTGATCTTGGAGGCCACCGAGGCCTTGGTCTGGGCCACGACATAGCCGCTGGCGTTAAGCACGGTGAAGGACTGGGAAGGGAAAACCTTGCTTACGCTGACCAGGTGCACGGGGATCGCCGGATTAAAGACTCCCGTCAGGAACAGCGCGGCAACGCCGAGCGCCAGTATCAGAAGTACAATGACGACGAGCTTTCTCCGTGAACCACGCCGGAAAGGTTGGGCCGTCTTGCCGATGGACAGGTGTGAAAGGTCCGCCCTCGCAGGTTGGCCCGCCGTGCCCGCTCCAGCAGGGGCTTGCCGCTGTCCGCTTTCGTCTCTCATCCATTACCACCTGGTTACGCCATGACAATTCGGCGGACCATAGCAGATATGCAGGCGGTATTGAACAAGGAATGCGTCCTTAGCCCGCAGGAATTCGCGTAGCGCCTCTCTGTTCCAGGGCGTTCCAGGGAAAAATTCCTTTCGGGCTGTTTACAAACGAAGGAAAAAGATTTCTCATGGCCCCAGCGGAGGCTCCTGCCGATCAGCCGCCGCGAATCAGCTCCCACGCAATCCATACACGAATCAAAGGCTCGAACCGCAATGAACGATATTCTCACGACGTGCCCCAAGTGCGGAAACCCCATTGAAGTTTCCCGCCACTATTGCAAGGAATGCAAGAAACTGATGAAGAAGCGCCGCGAAGTCCCCTGGCTGACGCGCACTCTGCTTTGGCTGACCTTCATCGCCCTCAGCGTCGTCCTGTTTCTGACTGTCGAGAACTCCCTGTGGGTGCAAAAGATCATGCGCTCGGTCAGCTGGTAGCTGCTCGACCCTAAAGCAGATTGCTTTTAAGACGCCCGCTCCGGCGTTGACGGCGCAAGTAAATTGCGCCTACGCCTACGCGGCGGCTAGCCATGCCGACGCATGGCTAGCAGAGCATTTTCAAAAGCAAAATGCTCTAAGCCGGCTGGTCGCTGTACGGCACCAGCAGCACCGGGCAAGGCGCCTTGTCCATGATGGTCATGCCCGTGTAGTCCATGCGCGACAGGCCAGAGCCCTGCCCGCGCTGGTGGCAGCCGAGGACGATGAGGTCCGCCTTGCGCTCGCGGGCCAGGCGGCACACGGCCATGGCAGGGTCCGCGGGCAGGCAGACAAAGTCGCTGGTGCCGCCTTCCCGGAAGATCGGGCCGAATTCCTGCTCAAAGCGCCGATGGGCCGCGTCGCAGGCCTGGTCGCGCTCGGCCGCCGACACGCCCTCGGCCAACAGCCGGTAGTCGAGGGCATGGAAGGCTATAAGCTCCGCGCCGTGGATTCTGGCCAACTCGGCGGCCACACTCAAGGCATGCCTGCCCGTGTCGTTGTACTTTAAAGCGACGAGAATGCGCGTGAACATGCCCACCCCCTGCCGTTGCACGCAGTATGCTTCCTGTCTTTACTTATCACTCAAAGGCACGCCTAGGGCAAGGCGGCGGATTCATTTCCTCTCGCCGCCAGCCCGTTGCGCGGGGCAGACAAGGCAGGCCGAAGCTATTTCTTCTTGAGGATTGCGCGCCAGCCCGTGGACGGCTGCATGGTGGGCCGGTAGATCTTGCTCACGCTGCCGGCCTGTTCCGTGATGTAGAAGGCCTTGGGGTCCGTGGCGCGGACCTGGGCCAGGATGCGGTCCACGTCGCGGCGGCGGCAGGCAATGTATAGGGTCAGCACCGGCCCGGCCATGCCCTCGCCGTGATACACCGTCACGGCATGGCCAGCGTTGCGCAACCGCTCGGCCGTGAGCAGCCCGCTCTCGCCCGGAGTGATGACGCGGATGATCATCGTGCCCAGGGCCAGTTTGCGTTCGAGCATTATGCCCACCACGTTGCCCGTGGAGAAGCCCACGGCGTAGAACAGACCCAGGATGGGCTTGTCCGCGATCTTGCTGACCACCGTGGAGATGACCGTGATCCAGATGGTGATCTCCACCAGGCCCAGGAAGAAGGCCACCTTGGTGCGGCCGTGCACCGTGCTGATGGTGCGCACCGTGCCCAGGCTCACGTCGCAGATGCGCAGGCAGAAGATGGCCAAACCCGTCAACAGGGTGGCCAAGTCGAGCCCGAAATCCATCCCATTCTCCCTACTGGTCCATGACCATGGTCAACTGCGGGCAACCCGTGGGTCCGTGGATGGTCTCATTGCGCAGCCGGAAGCCGCGCTTCTCGTAGAAGCTCCTGGCCCCTGCGTTCTGCGTGAACACATCCACCTCCAGCGGCCCCTTGCGAGCCTTGGCGAACGTCACCAGGGCCGTGCCTATGCCTCGGCCCTGATGGGCCGGGTCCACGAACAACCCACCCAGCACGTGCTGGATGAGCGCCATGAAGCCTACCACCCTGCCCGCCTCCTCGGCTACCCAGGTTTCGGCCAGGGGGACATAAATGGTGATGATGTTCTCGCGCTCCGCCTCCCAGAACTCCGCGGGCACGAAGTCGTGGGAAATAAGCGAGGCATCGTACCAGATGCGCAGCACCTCCTGCGCATCCTCCGGCGTGTAGGGCCGAATTTTCACGACTGTTGCGCCTCCATCTCCTGCTTGCCCGGCTCGCCGTACACGTCCGCGTACTGCTGCCGAAAAGCCATGAAACGCCCATCCTCGATGGCCTTGCGCGCGCCCGCGGCCAGGTCCAGGAAGAATGCCAGGTTGTGGATGGTGTTGAGCCGGTAGGACAGCAGCTCGCGGGTTACGTACAGGTGGCGCAGATAGGCCCGCGAAAAGGTCCGGCAGGTGTAGCAGTTGCAATTGGAGTCCAGGGGCCGTTCGTCCTCGCGGTATTCGGCGCGCTTGATGTTCACCTTGCCCTGGCTCGTGTACAGCGTGCCGTTTCGCGCGTTGCGCGTGGGCAGCACGCAGTCGAACATGTCGATGCCGGCCATGATGCCGTCAAGGATGTCCATGGGCGCACCCACGCCCATGAGATAGCGCGGCTTGTGCGCCGGCAGCTTGGGACCGATATGGTAGAGTTGGCGGCGCATCTCCTCGGGCGACTCGCCCACGGACAGCCCGCCTATGGCGAATCCCTCGAAGTCGATCTCCGACAGCTGGGCCAAGCTCTCCTCGCGCAGATCTTCGTGAAAACCGCCCTGCACGATGCCGAACATGATCTGGCCGCCCGAACCGCGCGGGTAGGCCTCGCGGCTGCGCCGCGCCCAGCGCGTGGTCAACTCCAGCGACTTGGCCGTGTAGTCGCGGTCCTGACCCCAGGCCACGCACTCGTCCAGGACCATCATGATGTCCGAACCGAGGTTCTTCTGGATGGATACGACTTTCTCGGGCGAGAAGAAGTGCCTGGAACCGTCGAGATGCGACTGGAACTCCACGCCCTGTTCCGTGATCTTGCGCAGCCCCGAAAGGCTGAAGACCTGGAAGCCGCCCGAGTCGGTCAGGATGGGCCGGTCCCAGCGCGCGAAGCGGTGCAATCCGCCCATCCTGGCCACCAGCTCGTCGCCGGGGCGCAGGTAGAGGTGGTACGTGTTGCCCAGGATGATCTGTGCGCCCACGGCCTTGAGGTCCTCGGGCGAGACGGCCTTGACGCTGCCTACAGTGCCCACGGGCATGAACACCGGTGTCTCGATAACGCCGTGGGCGGTCACGAGGGACGCGCGGCGGGCCTGGCCGTCGGTGGCCCTAAGAGTGAATGTGCCTGGTTGATTCATTGATTTGCCTCCGGCGGCCGGGGGAAGGGAAACCCCTCTTGCAAGAGGGGTTTCCCTTCCCCCGGACCCCCATCCCTTCC
>NZ_AULZ01000024.1 GCF_000422545.1 Desulfocurvibacter africanus subsp. africanus DSM 2603 | reverse complement strand
CCACAAGCGTTACGTGGGCATCTGGCTCGACGAGCTGATCGACCCCACCGGCCGCCCGCTCATCGCCCGCAACAGGATCGTCAACACGGCCAGCCGCGGCATCTTCGTCGAAAAGTCCTCCAACGTGGACGTGGCCTACAACCTCGTGGAGCGTTGCGCTTCCATCCAGTACTGCGCCGGCATCCAGGTCGAGGGCAACTACGGCCAGGGCGCGCACGACAACCACGTGCTCAACAACACCGTCTACGGCGGCTACTGGGGCATCGCGGTCAAGAACTTCGAAGCCTCGGGTTTGGTGAACAACGTGGTGCGCAACAACATCGCCTACGGCACAAAGGCCGAGCGGCTGTACGCGGTGGATGGCGGCGACAACAACGGCACGAACGGCTCGGGCAACGTTTACGAGCACAACAGCTTCGGCCCCCAGGCCTCGGGCTTCGTGCGCTTTGGCTCCTCCTGCTCGACCTATGCCAGCCTGGAGAGTCTCTACAAGAGATCCATGCGCAACGTGGAGGGCGACCCGCGGCTGGTCGACCCGGCCAACGGCGACCTCCGGCTGAAGGCCGATTCCCCCTGCATCGACGCCGGCGGTTCCACCTTTGGGACCAAAGACATCCTCGGCAATGCGATTCAAAATGGAGTGCCCGATGTCGGCGCCATCGAGTACCTTCAGGGCGGCTCCACAGATCCGGTCACGCCTGACCCCGTTACACCGGACCCGGTCACACCCAAGAAATACAAGCATCTCGTGCCGGTCAGGAGCCTTCTGCTCTAGACACCCTCGCGGCAGCATCGCTCCTGGGCACGCAGGGCCGCAAAGATGCTTCGAGACCACGAACCCCCGGCAATCGCCGGGGGTTTTTCATGAGGTGCGCGCCAAGATTTGGCGGCCCCAAATACAGATGATTGGTCCTGAAGCAGCTATCCGATTCCCAGCCATCGGCTTCCGGAACAGCAAGGCTGCGTCGCTCAATCCGATTCTCACCAAGCCTTATTTATTAGAGTTAATATTATACTGACAACTCATAACTAGCCTTCCTATAGTTAGGATTATGTAAAGAAGCACATATCAACAATTGCTCAGCACTCAATGAACGGAGTCTGAGATTTTACATTGGATTAATAAGAGATAATCCATGAAATCAAAAGATATTGAATCAAGGTTAAGCTGACGTGCAGCATTTTGTAGCAAGCCACTTCGCTGCCAGCTACAGCCATGGAATAAGAATATTTGCAGTACCCGTCGGCCATACCTTTTTAAACACCTTGACCTGGATGGCTGTTGAGCTGATCGAGCGCCTGGCTTCCCGCATTCCGCCTGCTCGACTCTCACGTTACAGGCCGAACGGGCCCAATGCCCGTCATCGCCGTTGCTACATCAACGATCCTCCATCTTATAAAATGTTTCGCTGTCGCATCGGACATGCGAACCCAGCCCAAAACCTAACCCTCCTGGCATCTCAGACCCACTCGACGCCCGCACTCCCTGCCAGCCGACATCCCTTCAGCGGCATCTCGATCAGGAAACGGAAAGCCCGGCCGAAACTCCGCGGAGCCGATCGTGTTCAGGAGCGCTGCAAATGATTGGAGATCAACGATGATTCAGACAATGAACCGCCCCACGCCGTATGCCGTCTCGGTGGATTCGCTTTCGCCGCACGAATGGGACGCACTGATGCCCACCTTCGGCGATGCCCATCTCTATCAGGCCGGAGCATACGGGACCGTACGCTTTGGCCGGCAGCGCTTGAGCCATCTTGTGCTCTCGCGCAACGGCCATCTGTTGGCCGCGACCCAGGTGCGCGTCTTTCGCCTGCCGGGTCTCAAGGGCGGCCTGGCCCAGGTCAGGCACGGCCCCCTGCACTGGACCGATAACCACGCCAGCCCGCGCGAAGTCCTGCACTGGTCCCTGGCCGCCTTGCGGGAGGAGTATGTCGAGCGTCGCGGCATGTTGCTGCGCATCGTGCCCTCCCCCTTCATGGTGGCCGAGGGCTACTTCGATGAGGTTCTGCACGAGGAAGGCTATCGTCCTGCCCGTAAGGCCGGCCGCACCGACAGCACCATCTTCATGGATCTGCGCCAGTCCGAGGAGGCCCTGCTGGCCAATACGAAGCCACGCTGGCGGCGCTATCTGCGCAACGCGCAAAAAAACGGCATCGAGGTCGTCTCCGGGACCAGCGACGAGCTGCTCTCCATTTTTGACGATTTCTTTGGACAACTCGTGGCACGAAAAGGTTTCGTCGAGTTCATGGCCATCGATTCCCTGCGGGACATTCAGCACGGGCTGCCTGACGACCTCAAGCTGCGCGTCTTCGTCGGCTCTCATGAGGGCAAGCCTGTCTCGGCCGTGGTCTATGTCGCGATGGGCAAGACCGCCATGTATATTCACGGCGCCACTGCGGACGATGCGATGCACCTGCGAGTCTCCTACCTGCTCCACTGGGAGGCGGTTCGCTGGGCTCGCAGCCGCGGCTGCGAACTGCTGGACTTGAACGGAGTACACAAGGCGAGCAGCCAGGGTGTGTACCAGTTCAAAAGCGGGCTTGCCGGCGACGGTGAGCCGGTGCGCTACTTCCCAGAGTACGAGTGCTGCCGGAATCCGCTCTCCTTCGCCGCCGTCCATGCCGGAGAGTGGCTGCGGTTCGGCTCGATGAAGGCGCGGATGCTCGGCGCCAAGGTGCGGCATTCCCTGGCCCGCAAGCAACCGGAAACAGCGGAAAGGCACCCGTGAGACGCTGGCTGCGGCGACAGTTCGGACTGCTGAACCCGTTATATGTCTGCGGGCTGAGCCGAATGGAACGCAAACTCCCCGTGCTCTGCTACCATCGGCTATTGCCAGACATGCCAGGCCAAACGAAGAGCTGCATGCACATCCCGCCGACACTGTTCGAAACCCATGTGGACCGGCTGTCCAGGCTCGGGTTCCGCTTCATCGGCCTGGAAGAGTTCGAGCTCATGATCCGGGGTCAGATCAGACACGACAAGCGCGCCATCCTGCTGACCTTCGATGATGGCTACAAGGATCTGCTGCTGGTCTACGAACGGCTGGCCAAGAAATATGCGTTCAGGGCGACCGTGTTCGTGATCGGCTCGGCCGTCGGAAAGCCTGGGCCACTTCTCCTCAAGTCTCTTGACCAGCCTGCGAGCGAACATCTCGCACGCCATGAGGATCTATGGACCGCTCTCGATTGGCATGATCTGCGAGCGTTGCAGGACCTGGGCGCGGACGTGGGAATGCACGGACATGTTCATTCGCCGGTGTCGGCAATCGACCCCCAGGAGTTCAGGAGGCAGATCCTGAAGGACAGCGAGGCCATGAAGGCTGCGCTGGGATTCCGGCCCTGGGCCTTCGCCCTGCCCTACGGCCAGGGGGAAAGCTATACGCGCCGGCATCTGCAGGAACTCGTCGCTCGGGGCTTTCGGCTGGTCTTCAGCACCCATTCCAGCCGGATCAGGGTGCCTGCCACCCACTTGCCGCTCCCACGCCTGGTCGTGCAGCCCGACGAAGCCCCCTCGGTCATGTGCAGGAACGTCTTCGGAGCCAGCGACATTATTGGCGAGTTCAGGCGCCGCAGAAGCCCGGAATTGTCGTTGCAGACTTGGAGTCCAGGCAAAAGGCCCGTGGAGAGACGCGTGCCGCGAGGGACGAACAGGTAATGGCTGCATGGCCGATCGTCCAAGGAATACTGCCTAGCTTCGGAATCCGCTCTTTCTGCTCATTGACGCCGGTTTCACCCGCCAGAGCCAAAATCAACCCGCCTGTATTCCAAGGCTCCGAGATCCGGCGCATCCGACTTGACCCGCGCGGCCGACGGACCCCTAGTCATGCCTCGGACCTTGCCGGCATTGATGCACGGCGAGCCGGCCCTCAGCCGGAAGTCACCGTTGGCCGGGTCGACCAGCAACGGATCGCCCCGGACATTATTCATGGGCCGCCTGTAATGCTTGTCCAGGCAGTCGTAGGTCGAACAGGAGGGGCCGAAGCGCACGAAGCCCGAGGACTGGGGGCCGAAGCTGTTGTACTCGTAGATGTTGCCCGAGCCGTTCACGCCGTTGTTGTCGCCGCCATCCACCGCGTACAGCCGCTCGGCCTCCGTGTCGGATATGATGTTGTTGCGCACCACGTTGTTAGCCAGGCCCTTGGCCTCGAAGGTCTTGATCGCGATGCCCCAGTAGCCGCCGTAGATGGTGTTGTTGAACACGTGGTTGTCGTGCGCGCCCTGGCCGTAGTTGCCCTCGATCTGGATGCCGGCGCAGTACTGGATGGAAGCGCAACGCTCCACGAGGTTGTAGGCCACGTCCACGTTGGAGGACTTTTCGACGAAGATGCCGCGGCTGGCCGTGTTGACGATCCTGTTGCGGGCGATGAGCGGGCGGCCGGTGGGGTCGATCAGCTCGTCGAGCCAGATGCCCACGTAACGCTTGTGGTCTACGCTCCCGGCCCCAAACTGCGGCTGGATGTCGTGGATGTAGTTGTTCTGGATGGTCAGCGTGCCGACATAGCCGGCCTTGATCCAGCCCCAGACCTTGATCGCGCCGGACCACTCCTGCTGGGCATGGCCGCCGACAAGCTCGTTGTGCAGCTGGGCGCAGTTGTAGATCTCGTTGCGCTGCACGACCCAGCCGGTCATGCGCCCGTCCAGCAGGATGCCCTCGGCCCCGCAGCCGAAGATCTTGTTGTCCTCGATGCGCCCGTTGTTGTGCTGGGCCTCGCCCGAGGAGCGCACGCCCTTGATGAAGGAGTCGGCCACCACGGAGTTGCGCAGCACGTTGCTGTTGCCCACGCCCATGTTCACGCAGGTGTCGGTGGCGCGCTCGATGCGCAGGCCGTCGACCACCACGTTGCTGTGGCCGTTGTAGTTAAGCACCGTCTGGCGCAGGCTGGCCTCGACCGCGGGCGCGCTGCCCGAGTCCCAGAACACGGTCAGCCTGCCGTTGCTCCAGTGCCACTTGCGGGCCGCATTGACCTCGCCTGCGCTCCCTACGCGCTGGCCGCGCACGCCGTTCACGAAGACCTGCGCAGGCTGGGTCGAGATGGACCCGATCCAGGTCACGCCGGCGCTCTGCGCCTCGGCATACATGCCGGAGACGATATTGGCCCCGGAGATGACCGGCGCGTTGCCGCTGCCGTAGGCCGTAAGGGTGATGCCGGAACTTGGCAGGCTCAGGGACTCGCGCCACACTCCGCCGCGCGCAAGCTGGACCACGTCCCCGGCGCGTAGCGCGCTGCTCGCGACCTTGGCCAGGCTCTTCCAGGCCGTGCCCTGGCTCGTGCCGGCCGCCCCGTCGTTACCCGCGGGCGAGACGAAGTACGTGGCGGCCATGGCCGGCCCGGCCACAAACAGAACGGCCAACACGGTCAGTAAAAGACAGATGCGGCGGGTGTTCATAGCTTTCAGCCCCTGCGGGTCAGGCCATGCTCTCGTCACATGTGCCGACCGTTTCCGTTGCGCCTTTCGGCAACCGCTTTTCCGAACAGCTTCGCCAGGAACACGGTGTTCGTATGCAAGTATCGCCTGGAGAGCCTGCGTGGCTCCTGCGACATGCGGAACAGCCATTCGAGAGAGTTGCGCTGCATCCAGGCCGGGGCCATCCGCTTGTTGCCCGAGTGGAAATCGAAGGCCGCCCCGTTGCAAATCTGAACCGCGCGCACCTTGCCCTTGTGCCATGCGGCGAACTTTTCCTGTAGCGGGCAGCCCAGGCCATAGAAGATGATGCCGGCCCCGCTGGAGTTGATGCGGTCGACGAGCTCCTCGTCCTCCTGTGGCGTCAGCGGCCGGAAGAGGGACGGCTCGCAGCCGACGATCGCGAGCTTCGGATACCTGCGGAGCAGATTGTCCTTGAGGCGCTTCACGACATGCGGATAGCTGCCGTAGAAATACACAGCAATGCCTTCGGCCGCGGCCCGCCAGCATGTTCGCAGCATGAACTCCGGACCGTAGCAGCGATCCGGCAGGCCTGCTCCATAAAAATGGTTCAAGGCCAGACGCACGGGATGGCCGTCCGGTGCGACGATGTCGAAGTCGTTGAGCATGCTCCTTAACTGAGAATTGCGGCTTGCCTCAATGAGGCCATGTACAGCCGTATGGGAAACGCAGGAGGATATATTGCTCCTCGCGGCGGTGATGACGCTCTCGAGCGCGCTGTCGTAATTGACGGCACTTACCTGCACGCCGAACAGATCATATTTTTGCGGCCAGTCGATTTGTTGCGTATCCGTGAACATCATGCGAGCTTCCTCCATGTATCAGGATTGATTCGCCTTGATTCTCGATACAAAACGCGAACAGCCGCGCCGCAGTCTTTGCGCGGTAAGGCGGGGCGAAGACATTGCAGCATAGCCAAGCCGCAGCAAGCCACGAGCCTGCCGTGAATCCAGCATATCATCGAGTGCCAGCTTGTACTGATAGAGGGCATGCTCATCCATAGCCTCAAGGAGCCTCGTAAGGGCGCCATTGCTGCTCCTATGCGCCATAAAGGCCTCCCAGCCCAATTCAGGCAGGCCTTGCCGGCGCCTTTCAGCGCAATGCACGGAGTAGCCGAAGCGAAGCCTCATCTCATGAAAGCGCTTGTAGGTGGAACTCCTCGTATTGACCCGATAGTAGAAGAGAGTTTCGTTCAGGTTGGCGAGCCTGGTCCGCTCGCCCATGCGCAGGAAGAAGTCCCAGTCCTCGCCAAAGCCCTCAATGCGGTAGCCCCCTATCTCGCGAACAATATGAGTCCGCGCCATGATCGTGGCGTTCACGAGAGCATGCCGCATCCTGAGCAGGTGACTCATAATCTCGTCATGCGAGTCCGGAAGCGGAGGCGAAAGCCCCTTGCGGCCGCTTGCGCCGATATACTGAAATCCGGTTCCCAGCATGCCGACATCCTGGTGCTTTTGGAGGAAGCGAAGCTGCTTCTCCAGCCGGAGAGGATGTGAGATGTCGTCAGCGTCCATCAAGGCCAGGAAGGGCGTGCTCGTATGCCACAAGGCCGCGTTTCGTGCGTTGCCCTGGCCCCGATTCTTCTGGCGCATAATGCGGACTCGCTTGTCCCTGAGCGTCGCCAGATAGTCGCTCGATCCATCCGTGGAGCCGTCGTCGATGATGATGAACTCGAAGTCGCCCAAGGACTGCCGAAGTATCGAATCGACCGCCGCAGGAAGGAAATGTAACGTATTGTAAACCGGCATGATGACGGTCAGCGGTGGCGAGCGCTTGAGCAGCATCATGGCTCGGGCTCCTCCACTGGCTTTCCGTAAGTCTCAAGCTCATGCATGAGGCCCTCCCAGGCGTCCCGGAAGCGCTGCGTAGTGAACCGCGCGGCGAACGCGTATCCGGCATCTCCAAGACGGTCCCGGTTGCGCATGGCGTACTCGACCGCACTTGGCAGGTCCTCGGGTCTGGAGCAGACGAGCTGTCCTCCGCCGGCCAACAACTCGCGCATGCCTCCAGCCCCAGAGCCAACGACTGGCGTTTTGCACAGCATGGCCTCATGGGCCGTCCTGTTCCATCCCTCAAGGATGATCGACATGAGCACGCAGACGCTGGAGACCGCCAGCAGAGTCTTGTACTCCCGATGGTCCAGCGTCAGGTGGAGGCAGGGCAACTCGACGTCCTTGAGGCCGCTGGTCACGAAATGGGCATCCATGGAGGACAGGGCCTCGTATGCGATGACCACGCCCTTAAGGCGCTGGCAGTTGCCGATATAGATGATCGGCTTGCCCCGCAAACCATGCTTGTCCATGAAGCGGAACTTCTCTTCCTCAGTTATGTCGTAATCCTGAACGTTAAAGGCATTGTGGATAACCGTGCAATTCTCCACGCCCTGATTACGCAGATGGTCCCGCCAGAACTCGGAAACCGCGATTACCCGGTCGCACTTTCTCAGGTTCATCATCAGGGCCTTCTCAAACATGTTGCTCAGCAGCCTGCTCGGTCCGATCCTCGGGTCGAAGTGGTGCATGATGGAAACATTCAAGCGGGTTCGCCACCAGTCAGCCATGCTGATGGTCGACAGCTCGTTGCGGACAAAGACGTCCGTCCGGCAGCCAAGCTCTCGCCAGACGGTCCTGAGCATGACCTGCGGCCTTTGGGCGAACCGCATGAAGCGCGGCCTTACATCGTAAACCGAGACGCTGTGGCGTTCGCTCAGTACATCTGAAACCATCTGCTCATAACGAGAGCCTCCATACTGGGGATCAGCCGTGGAGAACATCGTGATTCGCATCGTCAACTCCAGGTTTGTCGTCATTCCATAACGCAACATGCAGCAGCAGGCAGAGCAGGAAGAAAGTGTTTGGATTTGGATAGAACAGGACGAATGTTTCCAGGGTTCCGATGATGAGACTGAAGGTCAACAGCCCGAAGGCCCCCACGAAGAGTGCGTTCCGGCTGACGGCGAATGTTCGCACGCTGTGCCCTGCGGCGAAAAAAACAATCAGGCCGTACAGGATCAGCCCCACCAGTCCCAGGTCGAGCAGGAGTTCCAGGTAGGTCGAATGCGCGGCGCCAACGACCCAACCTTGGACGGCCGATATCTGCTCCACGTGCTCGGGACTCCAGAAATTGTTGTATCCATAACCCAGGAATGGCCTTTGTGCGACGTACGCCAAGCAGTGCTCCCACAGAGGCACCCGCCCGGTCAGTGTGGCCATGTTCTCAAGCGATCGATCCATCAACAGTACCGACTGCAGCAGCAACGAGAGCCTCTCGCCCACCAGCAACCCAACAAGGCCAAGGAGGGCGAGCGCCCCGCTCATCAGTGTGAATCGCACGCGAGGCACCGCAAGCAACAGGACAAGCAGGGCCAAGGTCAGAGCGCAGGCCGCGAAGCTCGTGCGCGAATGAGTCAGATACAGGAACAGCAGCCCTGTGACCGACAGAAAGCCGAAGAGGAGCCGCTTGCCCCCCTGCGAGCGCGCCAAGAGCGCGAGCCCGCTGATGGCCAGGATTCCGCAGCTCTGGGCCTGGATGTTCGGGTGCAGCGTCCCGGCGAACCGATAGCCCATCGCACCGGAGAGAAATGTTCCGTGGGCGACTTCGACAGCGACGCCGATGGTAAGGTACGCAAGCGCCAGGCAAAAGGCGCCGAAGAGCAGATTGCCAAGGCTGAACCTGGAGGCAAAACCCCACGCCGCCACGAGAAGGCAGAAGAGGACCACGACCCTGCGCAGGACGATGAGTGCATTGCCTGCCCACAGGACACTGAAGACTGACG
Organism: Desulfocurvibacter africanus subsp. africanus DSM 2603; assembly: GCF_000422545.1. Lineage (NCBI taxonomy): Bacteria > Pseudomonadati > Thermodesulfobacteriota > Desulfovibrionia > Desulfovibrionales > Desulfovibrionaceae > Desulfocurvibacter > Desulfocurvibacter africanus. The sequence continues at coordinate 44,538 of NZ_AULZ01000024.1, read as the reverse complement.
TTGCGAAAAACAGCGCAATAACCAGGGCCTGCGCCCGCATGGGCCTCTGCGCTGCTGTTCCGGAGCGTAGCAGCAGCGCCAAACCAGCGAATCCCATGAGCGGATAGGCAACCTTGCGGATCAGTTTCCCCTCGGCCCGGATCTGAACGAAATCGATGACGGTCCCGCTGTAGTCGGTTTTCAGCGAGATCGCCGGATCATGTTCGGAAAAGAAGAGCAGCAGGCATATCATGGCTACATACAGGAGCATCGTTATGGGCTCGCTGACAGCGACTCCCGGCTTGTATTCCCTACTCGTATGCATGGGCCACGGCTGCCTTGTGAATACGTAACTGCGAGCGGAAGATAACGTACTTGATGGACGAGGCGATGGCGTTCCCCAGCATCATGCCCAGGGCGACACCGACGGCCCCATACATTTTGACGAGAAGGATGCCTATCGTAAGGAAGAAAGCAAACGATGCGACATTGGCGAGGAAGTCGGCCTTGGCCTTCTCCATAACGAACAGGGCCCGGCCGTAGCAAAAGGCCGTGCCCGTAACTATCATGTCCAGGCCCATGATCTGCACGACTGGCCCGGAGTTGGAATAGCTCTGGCCATAGATCAGGGACAGGAGGTTCTCTCCGAAAAACCACAACCCGAGCGCCATGGGCAGGACCAGGAGGAAGAAGGCCCGCACGGAGCCCTGGATGAACGACTCGAAGCGGCCGATGCCGTCCGCAGCGTAGTGGTGGGCCATCTTTGGACCCAGGTAGTTCTGCACGCCAAGTATCACGGGATTGGCGAAGCCAACGATGCCCATGGCCGCACCCCACACGCCGGCGGCGGCCGTGTTATGAAAGAAAGCGAGCAGCCATGGGTAGAGCGAGATGCTCAGGAGCCAGAGCAGGCCGCTTAGGAAGACCCATTTTCCCAGGGCAATGCTGATGCGCACTTCTCCAAGGGCCTTGCGCAGGCTGAAGCGGACCTCCCCCCGCTTGCCCAGGAGCCAGATCGCGGCCGCCACCACGCCCGTAAGCCCCATGACAATTAGGGCGGTTTCCGCCGAGAGCAGGCCATTGCGCAGCAACAAGTAGAGGCCTGCGATCTGGAATACGGCTATGATGCCGTCCAGGAAGAGGACATGCCCGATCTCCAGTCGCGCGAAACACGCCCTGCGGATCAGGTCCCGCAACATGATGAACAGGATGACATAGGAGAGCGTGAACAGTATCGATTTTACACCCTGATCGAGCCACGGCCCCAAGAGGAGCGAGGCAAGCAGCAAGATCGCGGATATGCACAGCGCCAGGAGCAGGGAGTGAATGAAGATGCTCCCTGTATACTCGTACCTGTCCGCCCCCGCTCGTCTTGGATAGTAGATGGAGTAGGGTGTGACGATTAGTGACAGTTGGAGGCTGAGGAGGATGTTAATGAGCGTGAAGCCAAGGGTGTACTCTCCCATCTCCTCCTGCATGCAGTACCGGCCCACGAACACGCTGGTGGCGAAGTTGGCCACGCTGAAGATGCCTTGATCGACGAGGGTCAGGAAGCTGCCCGAACGCAGCACTCGCATCATGATCATCCGCTCATCCTCTGGCGGCCAACGGAACGCACGGCTAGCATGGCTTTCCTCCTAGCCGTTTATCCAGCCCTGCCATGATCTCACCAATTATGGATTTGACGTCATGCGTGTAGTTCCACTCCGGGTAATGGCTCCTGAACCGGCTTACGTCGCTTATCCACCAGATATGGTCGCCGCTCCGGTTGGCGTTATCAATGGAGTACTTCATACGCTTGCCTGTCATTTCCTCGCATATGCCGATCGCTTCCAGGACCGAGCAGTTGCTGTGGCGACTCCCGCCGATATTGTAAACCTCCGCGGGTCTGGGATTCTTGTGGTAGTGCATGAAGCAGTCGACCAAATCCTTGGAGTGGATGTTGTCTCGCACCTGCTTGCCCTTGTAGCCAAACACCGTGTACTCCGTCCCGGTCAGGACGCATTTCGCTAGGTAGCTGAGAAAGCCGTGCAACTGAGCGCCGGAGTGGTCGGGCCCGGTCAGGCAGCCTCCGCGGAAGCAAACAGTGTTCATGTCGAAGTAGCGTCCGTACTCTTGGACCATGATGTCGGCCGCCACCTTCGATGCTCCGAACACGGAATGCTTGCACTTATCGATGGGCATGGACTCGTCCACGCCCTGTTCGGCATAGGGATGGTCAGGCTGGACCTCCCAGCGTGTCGCCGTCTCGATGAGAGGCAGGGTGTTGGGCAGGTCGCCGTACACCTTGTTAGTCGAAGTGAAGATGAACGTCGCACGGGGTGCGTATTGCCGGGTGAACTCCAGGAGGTTTAGCGTGCCGTTCGCGTTGACGGAGAAGTCGGTCAATGGCTCCCTGGCCGCCCAGTCGTGACTTGGCTGGGCCGCGCAGTGCACGATGAGCTCTATGTCGACCGCGTGTTCCCGGAGCAGCTTCTCGAGCTTGGCGTAGTCCCGGATGTCCAGTTTGTGCGGGATGAAGTTCTCGTATTGTTCTTGGAGGGAGTCGCTCAGCCACCGTGTGGAGGCCTGGTCCCCAAAGAAGTATGAGCGCATGTCGTTATCAATGCCGAGCACCAGGAACCCTTCCTTGGCGCACCTGCGTACGGTTTCGGAACCGATGAGGCCACCGCTGCCTGTTACGACCGCCGTTTTCATCTAAGCTCCTTATGGGTGTTAGTTGCTATTCATGACCTCGCCCCAGACATGACGAATGCCGACGCAAGTCTCTCCAGCCTGCTTCCGCAAGTGCGCCCCGCGGAGCGTCCAAGCACCTGCCTGCCAAGTGACGAAATCCTTACCGACGACGATATGCCTTGAATTCACCGCGGCCTCCGCATGACACCTAGAGTCTCTGGTAAAGCCAGCGGGGCAGGTGAAAGTTGCGCTTGTTCAGGACCCCGCCGAGGACCTTGGCGTTTACGCCGCTCAGCAGATCGAGCGTATGCTGGACAACTTGGCGCCGGGTCTTCTCAGCCTCGACCACGAGCACAACGCCGTCCACGATCTTGGATAGGTATAGGGCGGAGGAGTTCTCCTGGATCGGGGCGCCGTCGATGAGGATGTGATCGTATCTACCCTCCAGGGCTTTTAGCAGCTTGCTCATGCCCCCCGCCTGAAGCATCTGGAAGCTTGGCATGTGCATGTGGCCGTTGCCGCTCTGCCCCGCATGGATGATATCCAAACCTGGGATGAGCGACCGCCGCACGACATCCGCGATTTCAGCCTTGCCCGAGACGAGGTCAATGAAGCCTGGAGTATCAAGGCTAAATCCGAAGAACGAATGAAGGCTCGGCGAGTGGACGTCGCCGTCGATGAGCAGGACGCGCTCACGGCAGCCGCTGGCGAGCAAGTTGGCGATGCGCGTCGCGATGAAGGTCACTCCCTCGCCAGCATTGCTGCTGGTGAAGAGAAGCGATTTATGGTCGCCCTCCTTCAGGCTTTTGACCAGGACGCGGTCGGTGAGCACTCTGAAACTCCGCAAGAGAGGCATCTGTGCAACGGTCGCGGGAAGGCGCTTGCCCGCTACCATGGGCGGAGCACCGCGTGGAGAATCCGGAAGCATGCTCTTGCCGGTCGGATGCGACTCGATGGAGATCCTGTCCGATACGTAGCGAAACTTGGGCAGCGCGGCGAGGGCAGTCACTCCCAGTGCGGCAAGCTCTTCCGGGCGGCTGAGACGTTGGTCCATAATCTCCATGAGCATGACCAGAGTCAGACCCCCGAAGAGCCCCACAAAAAGGCCCATAGCCAGGTTGAGGGCTTTCTTCGGCTTATACGGCTTCATAGGCAGGCTTGGGGCCTGGATCACGCTCAGGTTGGAGATGCGCTTATCCACCAAAGCGCTGTCGATGCGCGCCTGCTCCGCCAATTGCGCGTACTTGCGGTAATTCTCCTCCTTGATATTTCGCTCGCGCTCCATGCTCCTGAGGCTGCGCTCGGCTTCGATGATGCGCCGCAGCTGCCATTCCATGGCGTCTATTTGGGTGGCCAGCCCGGCCTTCTGCACGCCCAAGGCCTTCTCCTGGGCCTGCTCGGCAAGAAGCTGGCCGCGAATCTCCTCGCGCACCGCGTTAAGGCCGAAGCTCTTCTGGGCATGGTAAGGCTTTTCCTGAGCGACCATCCGCTCCGCCTCCTCGATCTCCCGCTTGAGCGAAACCATGGGCAAGCTGTCGTCGTAATACTTGCTCCTCATCTCCTGATATCTGACCCGCAGCTCGAACAGCTTCGCGCGCATGGCTTCCGAAGCGGAATTCGCAACGCCCTCGACGCGGCCGGTGACCACCTCCTGTGGCAGCTCAGCCAGGGTTCTGCCGAGAAAATCGACCTTCGATATGCTGGAATCCAGGCTGTTTCCAACCTCGTCCAACTTGGCCCGCGCCTCCTTAAGACGCTCCATGAGCAGGGCGCGCTCGCCTTCCAGGTCCGCCGTGTTCGTCTCGCGCTTGTACTCCGAGAGCTGCTGCTCCAACGCGTTAACCTCGTCCCGTAAGGCATGGGTCTGCTGTTCGAAAAAAACCGAGGAACCGCCGCTACGATACACTTCAGCGTGATAATCGCGGTAGCGGTCAAGGAAGATGCTCAACGCATACCTCGCAAAATTTGGGTCCTCGGCCTCGTAGGTAACAAGAAGCGTGTTTCCCTGCACAGGCGCTCCCACTTCCAGGCGCTTGAGAAACTCCCTGACGGCCAGCCCCAGCACCTCGCTTTTGCTCATGCTTGCCGGGGGCGGTTTGTGCAGGACCTGGTCGGGTCCGAATTCGCGCAGGACTCGCTCGGGTCCAAGCTCGCGCACTACGATCGCGGCGAGGTCCTCGCTCCTTAGGATTTCCATTTCCGTCTTCATTTCAGCATCGCGCGCTTGGCCGAGCGAGAGGACCGGGTTGATCTCCGCGCTCATGGACGGGTCCATGGCCACGCTCTCACGACCGAGTCGCAAAAGCATTGTGGCGCTTGATTTGTAGACAGGCGGCACGAGGAAGGTCACCCCGGCGACAGCCAGGGTGCAAAACGCGGCCACCCCGAAGATAAGCCCCTTGCGTCGAAACAATGCGCCGGCGACATCGCGCATGGTGTACTTCCGTCGAAAAGCGTCATTGGCCATGGCTGCCTCTCCCGTGTGGAAGCGCTATTCAGCGCTCATGCGTTTAGGCACATAGACGATATCTCCGGGCTCCAGGAAGGTCGTGCCCCCGAGCACATCCTTGCCATCAAGCAGGGCCTTCATGTCATATGTCTGCATATGGCGCTTCCCGGACGAATAGCGGATGAGCATGACCCGAGACATATCGGCGCGTCTGGTGTCGAAGCCGCCTGCCTGCATGATGGCCTGGATGATAGAGATGCGCTCGCGCAACGGGATCTCTCCTGGGGCTACGACCTCGCCCGCCACGTAGACGACCTGCTCGGGCTGATTAAGAATGCTGATGGCGACCTTAGGCTGGCGGAGCAATCCCTCGTACCGCTGCTCGATCTCTTTCGTCAGGTCGCCGGGAGTCTTGCCCGAGGCTTGCACTTCCCCGATCAGCTGCAGCATGATCTTGCCGTCTGGGCGGACGACATGCTCGTTCGTCAATTCGGCATTGTTGAAGAACTCGATGTACAGTTCGTCTCCAGGTGCGATAAGCGTGGAGACAGGTGGCAACTGCGGCAGGTCCTCCTTCACCTCGATACGCTTCTGACCGCAGCCGGCTATGACAAGGACGGACATGAACGCCATGACGACTCCAGCCCGGATACCGTGGCGCCACATGCGGAATTTTTGCTTCTGATCTATGCTGAACATAACCTAGCCTCCACGCCACAAGTATTTACAATCAGAATTCTTTCAGTAGGCATTCTTGGGCACAAATACACACCATACAGTTCTGTAAAGAATTTTAATATCGAGTGTAAGCGACCAATCTCGTATGTACATCAGGTCATACTGTATTCTTTTCTCCATCTTCTCATGGGTGTCTGTCTCGCCTCTGAATCCATTAACCTGCGCAAGGCCTGTTATGCCAGGCTTTACCTTGTGTCGAAGCATGTATCCTCTTACCTTCTTCCGCCATTGCTCATTCAGCATGACAGGATGCGGCCTTGGTCCAACAAGCGACATAGAGCCCTGAAGCACGTTATAAAATTGTGGAATCTCATCCAGGCTTGTGCGCCTGAGAAAGCGCCCGACGCTGGTCACGCGGGAATCGTTTTCAGTCGCCTGACAGAACTGCTGCGAATCTTCGCATACGAGCATGGTCCTGAACTTATATACGCTTATTTGTTTACCATCCCAGCCGTAGCGCATCTGTTTGTAGATGACCGGCCCCGAGGAATTCAGTTTGATGGCGGCTGCGACCACCCCAAAGACAGGAGCCAGAACGAGCAGGGCGGCCATCGCCAAGACCACATCCATGACCCTCTTGGCCGCGAGCATGTACCCCTGGGGCGATTCCCACAGGGCTATGGCTCGGGTATTCCCAAACGCCACGCTTTCGCCCGAAAGAATGAACGGCTCCGTGAGCATGTGCGGCAGCAAGTAGACGGAAGCGGTCATATCACTGAGGCGCGGGCCGAGTTTAAGCAGTTCTTCCTCTTCCTCCGGCAGTGGTGCGAGATAGATGTGGTTGATGCCTTGTTGATTCGCCCAGGCAAGAGCCTCGGACAGCGAACCGAAGATGCTCATGCGCGGGTCCAGGCCTGCAAACTCCGGATTCGTGGCTCCATAGACAATGATCCTGATCCAGTCGTTCGCGGCCATCCATTCAAAAAGGCGAAGTCCGTTTTTATTGCTTCCGAGAATGACTGCGGAGCGGAAATTCCGAATTTGGTGCGGGAGTCGTGAAAGAATGTGCCGAATGCCCAAGCGCGACACGATGAGTGCCAGCGACCAGAGCGACCACCAGGTCAAGGCCAGCGAGTACGCCGAATGAGTCAGGCTCGGCGTCTGGGCGCTCAGGCTGTAGGGCATGTTGAACCTGATGAGAACAAACACGGCGAGCCCACAGCCTACGAGCACCGTCCCCGCTTCGCGCCTGAATGGCTGTCCACGCCAGTTTCTATATGCATCTACTAAGTATAGGCTTGCAAAGCACAGCATGACCAATGCAACCCAGAATGAAACTGGAAGCATATCTGGCGAATAGCTGCGAAAACGTAATACAAGAAAAAATATTATTACGCCAAAGAGCAATTCAATCACTTGATGGATTACACTAAACGTTGATCTGTATGGCCTTTTCATCAAGTTATTTCTCCATAAAAAAGCACATAGAGTATTTCTAAATGCCTTATGGGATTATTTTTAGCCTGTACTTCGATAATTAGTTGGTAACCTGATTGTCAATACGTATTATAGAAAATTTAGTTATTAATTTATAAACTTAATATAACTATTTTATTTATCTCTCTGATAATTTGGCAGTTATTGTTCTTTTGTGGGATGTTTTTGGATTGATTTTTTATACAGTAACAAACTTGCCATATCAGGAGAGGCAATCAACTCACGTAATTCATTTGTAGGAGAATGCCACAAAGCATGATTTTCCATATGATTCCAAGCTATCTTTCAACCAGGATAAAAGTACAGAGCTTGTCTGAAGAATCAAGGCGATGATCTTGGCAGCGATACAGAAAGACTAGGGTATTTTTCAGCTATGCTAAAATATACCAACAAACAGAAAACTAGCTTTTGGCATAGTCTAGGGTGATCATATCCAAGGCGTTGCGAGTGCATGATATAGAGCTCTCCCGGGGCAAATTTTCGCTGCTCTTGGGCTCTTTTCCACCTTCCTCCCGGCTCAACTCTCTGCGAAGGCCCTTTATGAAGAAGAGGCTGACCTACGGCTAACGCCGTGTGTGCGCCGCCTTGAACCGCAGACAGGAAGCGCTTGGACGCTGAAAGGTGAACCACAAGCGAGTCTACTGCATCATGCGCCGATGCGACCTTCTGTTAGGCCGACACCCAGGCAGGCGGTCTACTCGGCCCCACGAAGGCAAGGTCATCACCTAGCGGCGCAATCTGCGCTAAAGCTTGGATACCTTCGAGATCGCCTGCCAAGGTGGCTAGGCCGTACGCGTGGCCTTGGCCAGCGAATGCTGCGACGTAAGGCCATGGGCTTTGTGGCTTCAACCGGCGGTAGCAGCGCAGGGATGATCCGCGATCTCAGGCTGGATTGCGTGGAAAGGCGCCTTGCAGCGCCCGTGGTCTCTCACTCTGTGGAGTGGCTCAGGGACAATGTTGGCTGCTTCACGGCTCACGAGACGGTCAGGCTCGCCGCCGAACTGTGCCAGCTAGCTTTCCTCGCCCGTGAGGAGCCCGGAGGGCATTGGCATGCTCGAATCCTTGGTGAAGACCTGGCCAACGCCTCCGGAGTCCGCCCGGAGCTAACCAGCTTGATCATCTTGAGGTCGCCCCTCCGCAGGGCGCGGATTGAAACGACACAAGGCCGCTTTCGCGGCCTTGGCGTACTCATTCCTCATGCAAGGATGAGTATAATACTTGATTTGTAATTTCTTCTAAATGGGAATGGTTTCCCTCGTCAGGAGACTATTCCTGTCTTTGCTTTTCTCGTATGCGGCTAAATCTTGCAGGCAGTGCGAAGATCGTCCACCGCGTCGCTCTGCTCCCAGGTGAAGTCCGGGTCCTCGCGACCGAAGTGGCCGTAGTTGGTGCTCTTCCTGTAGATGGGGCGCTTGAGCTTGAGGCGATCGATGATGAAGTAGGGCCGCAGGTCGAAGACTTCGCGCACGGCCTTGGTAAGGGTCTGGTCCGAAACCACGCCCGTGTCCATGCCACTCACGAGCACCGATACCGGATCGGCCACGCCGATGCAGTATGCGATCTGCACCTGGCACTTCTCGGCCAGGCCGGAGGCGACCACGTTTTTGGCCACGTAGCGGGCCATGTACGCGGCCGAGCGGTCCACCTTGGAGGGGTCCTTGCCGGAGAACGCGCCGCCGCCGTGGGCACCCATGCCGCCGTAGGTGTCCTGGATGATCTTGCGCCCGGTCAGGCCGCAGTCGCCCATTGGGCCGCCGATGACGAAGCGGCCGGTGGTGTTGATATAGATCTTGAGCTTATCGTCGATGAGGTCCTCGGGCAGCGTCTTGTAGACGACTTCCTTCCTGACGGCGTCCACCAGGTCGGCCTGCTCGATGTTGGGGCTGTGCTGGCAGGAAACGACCACGTTGTCGATGCGCACGGGCTTGCCGTCCTCGAATTCGATGGCCACCTGGGTCTTGCCGTCGGGGCGCAGGAAGTCGAGAATGTTCTGCTTGCGCACGTAGGTCAGCCGGCGCGAAAGCTTGTGCGCCCAGTAGATGGGAGCGGGCATGAGCGTGGGCGTCTCGTTGACCGCGAAGCCGAACATCATGCCCTGGTCGCCTGCGCCCTGATCCTCGGGCTTGGCGCGGCCGACGCCCTGGGCGATGTCCGGGGACTGCTTGTCGATGGAGGAGATGACCGCGCAGGTATCGGCGTCGAAGCCCATGTGCGAGCTCGTGTAGCCGATGTCCCGGATGGTCTCGCGCACGATGGCCGGCAGGTCGGCGTAGGCCTGGGTGGTGATCTCGCCGGCGATGAAGGCCATGCCGGTGGTGACCAGCGTCTCGCAGGCCACACGGGAATCAGGGTCCTGCGCCAGCAGGCAGTCGAGCACGGCGTCGGATATCTGGTCGGCGACCTTGTCCGGATGACCCTCGGTCACGGACTCGGAAGTGAACATGTAACGGCCCTTGGCAGCGATCATCGGAGTCCTCCTTCTGGTTGACGAGCGCCCGGTCCTTGCGGGGCGCTGATCTTTCGTGGTGGCTTTTGCGCGCGGCTCGCGCGCCGGTTCCAGCTCGGCGAGCATAGGATGGGGAAAGCGGTCGCGCATGAGCCAGGATTCCTTGGGCACACAGCGCTCCGGGCCGAGTACGTTCCTGGTGGCTTCTTCCAATCCCTGGGCGCGCTTTTCGCTCATGGGACGGATGCCGCGGATGTACCCGCTCAGATCCGAGGGCGTTATGCCCGCTTCCTGAGCCACCCGTGCCTTTTCCCCGCGTTGCCAACTTAGCATATGTTGCGACTTATACCCGCGCTGCGAACTTTGCAAGAAAATTAAGTTAGCATTATGTGCTAATAGAAAAATATGCCGAGCTCTGCTGCAACTGCAAAACAAAGGCCTAAACAAGTGCATTGAAATAGCGCGAGAACAAGGTTCTGGGCTGACTCTCCACGACCTGCGGGCGAGATGCGTGATTGATTCGCCACGAGGAACAGGCGAACGTAACTTGTCCCAAAAATGCTAACAATAGCGTGGACCCGACAAGAGACTCCGCGAGAGCGAGGCAAAGGCAGCTTGGAACTGCTGTTTTCTGCTAACTTGTGCCTGCTCTGCCGGAAGGCCCCACGAAATGAACCAGAAATACGCAAACCCCGCCAAACCATCGCCCGGTGGGGTTTGCCATTGTTTCCATATCCGACAATCTCCAAATCCTATCAATAGCTATTAGGCGGCCCTGAGCTCGACCTTGACCCAGCCGGGTTCCCGGAGATCAAACTTCTCGTATGCCTCGATGACGGAATCCAGAGGCAGGCGGTGGGAGAGGATCTCGGCCGGATCCACGGCGCCGCTGGCCACCATGCGCATCAGGTCCGGAATATAGCGCCGGTGCGGGCAGTTGCCGGCCTTGACTGTCAGGTTCATCATCATGGCCTGACCCCAGGGGAAGAAGCGCACGGTTTCGGGATACACGCCGATGACCGACAGGGTGCCGGCCTTGGCGATGCACTCCATGGCCCACAGAAGCGCCTGCGACGGGGCCTGACCGGGCTTCCACAGCTCGCCCTCGGGCTTGGCCTGCGACGAGACCATCTGCGCCTGCTGCCGGAACATCTCCTCTCGCTCGCGGGCCTTGTCGGCCGCCGGGCCCGACTCCGGAGGATTGGCGTCCACGCCCACGGCGTCGATGACCCGATCCACGCCGATGCCGCCCGTGGTGGACATAACCGCCTCCACAGGGTCCTCGCGGTCGAAATTGATGCATTCGGCGCCCAGTTCCCGGGCCACGTCCAATCGCGAGTCGTGGTGGTCCACGGCGAACACCTGGCCGGCGTCCATCATGAGCGCGCTCTGGATAGCGAACAGGCCCACCGGGCCGCAGCCCAACACGAGCACGGCATCGCCGGGCTTGATCTCGGCCATGTCCGCGCCGAACCAGCCCGTGGGGAAGATGTCCGAGAGGAGGATGGCCTGGTCGTCGTCCACCTCCTCGGGAATCTTGGTCAGGCCGATATTGGCGTAGGGCACGCGTGCGTACTCGGCCTGCAGCCCGTGGAAGGGGCCGGTTGACTTGGGCCCGCCGAAAAAGGCCGTGCCGGCCCGGCTGCCGTTTGGATTGGCGTTGTCGCATTGAGAATAGTAGCCCGCACGGCAGTAGGAGCAGTAGCCGCAGGCGATGGTCGAGGGGATGACCACGCGCTCGCCGGCCTTGAGGTTGCGCACTGCCGGCCCTACCTCCTCCACGACGCCCACGCCTTCGTGACCTAGAATCGTGCCTGGCTGCATGCCGCTCATGGACCCGCGAATCATGTGCAGGTCCGTGCCGCAGATGGCGCTGGACGTGAGGCGCACGATAGCGTCCGTGGGCTGCTCGATCTTGGGCTCCTGCACATCGTCCAGGCGAATGTCGCCTATGCCGTGAAATACGACGGCCTTCATGGTCCTACCTCCTTGTGTCTCATGTCTGTCGATTCCAGCCCGCCGCCAGTGCTCAAGCCGGTTGCGGGCATCTAGCGAGCCTAGCGCGCCGTACGGCCGCGGTGAAGGCTCGACGCGGGAAAAGACGTGACACGCGGTCAGGACCCAAGCTTTTCCCAGGAGATTCGGTTTGATGAATAAAATGATTCCTTAGAGACTTGTTTATAACGTCAGCCTTTTGAGCTCGGCCGGTTTTGAAGTCATAATATAGACACGGCGGTTAAGCCAGGGCTGGTCAAATTAATATTGCCGCAAATGATTGTGATTGCGAAAGCCTTAACGTTTGAGCGTGAGCCAAAACAGGCTTTTTGCAATATCCCAAGGGAAGCTGAAAGCCGGTGGAAGCCAGCGTCGAACCGACCGTCAAGCTTGCCGCTCTTCGCTCGAACGGCCATATTTCCTCCGATCTCCACATGCTCCGGCCACAAACCATTCGCGGCAATCCCCACCGCACCACTCGGAAATCTGACAGTCGACAACAACCTAACCAGCTCCACCCAAGCCAGCTAAGCATCCGCGACTATTGGTATCAGTCCTGCATTCTTCAGGAGCGAGAACCATCAACCGGGCAGTTTTTGCCGGGGGCGACATGTCCAGCAAGCGCAGACTCTTCAGGAACGTAGTCATCGTCAGCGAGCACGAAGGGCATTCCCGCGTGGACCGCGAGGTGGCCAAAGGGCTGGGCGCGGAGATCATGGCCGTGTTCACCACGGGCCGAGAAGCCGAGGCCTATATTGGCAACCATCACGTAGACTTGGTCATCTGCGACAAGCAGCTTGCGGACATGGATGGTTACGCCTTCATGCGCGCCTTGCGTGAAAGCCCGACCACAGCCAACTTGCCCGTGGTCATGGCAACCCTGGAAAACCGCGAGCTTTCCGTGCTTGAGGCCATCGCATCGGGCTGCTCCGGCTATCTCTTGCGGCCGTACTCCATCGACACCTTCGAACGTCAGGCCGAGACGGCCAGAAAGATTCGCCGCCTGCCCGAATCCGTGACCAACTGGGCGGCGCAGCTCAAGGCCAAAAGAGAAGAATTCGAGGCTGACGAGGTCAGCCCCGAGCACAAGCGCAATGCCCGCTCGTTCTTCCAGGAGGGCAGCCGTCTTCTTTTGAACCAGGAGTGGGACGTGGCCATCGAGGCTTTCGAGCAGGCCATAAGGCTCAACGCAGCTTATGCCGAGGCCTTCGAAGGTATGGCCCAAGCATACCGCGGACTGCGCAACAAACCTCGCTACCTGGAAAACCTGACTCGCGCCGCCAAGCACTACGCCTGGAGCGACCGCTATGTCGAAGTGCGCATGCTGCACGGGGAAATCCTGCGCGAGGGCGGGCATATGGCCAACCCCTTCGTAGCCGTGGCCAAGACCCTGTGGCGGGAGCAGGATTGGGAAGCCGGCCTTCTGGCGTGGCGCCGCGCGGCCATGCTCACGCCCGAGGACGAGGAAGCCTGGCTCGGCCTGGCCATGGCCCAGCTTGAGCGCGGCAAAATGGAGCAGGCCCTGTCCACCTTGGAGCTGGCTATGGAGGAGAGCCCGGATTTCGTGCAGGTCAGGGACCTGTTTGCGCACCTCACGCAGGAGCGGCCGGCTTCGATTCTGGAGCGCGTGCTCGACCGCTGGGACGACCTGCGCGACAGCCTGCGCCAATTTACCGAAAAGCCCATCGCCAGCCTGCTGCCCGGCTCCATGCAGCGCATGCTCACCGACGAGCGCCAGGCGCTGCCCAGCCCCAGGGCCGAGGCGCGCGAAGCGTCGTAGATACTTATTTTCGCCAGAAAACCGGGGGAGGGCGTTGCCCTCCCCCGGATCCCACCCACCAGGGGAATCATTCCCCTGGACCCCCCATTTTTATGGACGAATCGCTTCGCGAGGCACGCGTAAAAAATTCGCGGGTCCAGGGAGGCGTCCTCCCTGGCGAGAGGAGCTCGAGGAGGGCGGAGCCCTCTTCGATTCGCTTTACGTTCCTCCGCGTACGGCCCTCGCGTGAAAAAAGCAGGTGAAGTCCTGGGCCGTGACGAAGCCCAGCTCCACATCGGCGCACCAGGCCGAGACGAAGGTGGCCCGGTCCGCGCTCCACAGCCTGCGCTGGGCAGTATCGAACAGCGGCTGCACGCAGTAGTCGCCCCATTCGCCGGCCGGAGCCAGGATGGTCAGCAGCTCGTCCACCGTGGGCAGCCGCCAGTCGGCAAAGCCAGCAAAGCGCACGTCGTTCAATTCCTCCACATATTCCAGGGCCTCCTCCCACTGTAGCGGGTAGGGAGAGCCTGCACGCTCCCAGACAAGGCCCGTGGCCGGGTGCTCCACGCTCAAGCCCTGCGGTTCAGCGAACATCTTTCCAGACGTGTAGTTCTTGGGCCGGCTCAGGCTGTCCAACGCGAAAACGCTTTCAGCTTCGGCCACGCGCACCCTGAGCGGAGCGGACCGAGGCCGGGCCGTAGCCGCGCGCGGCGTGACCGTGTGCTCGTCCAGGCGGCAGGACGCGGACAGCCGCTCGCGCCAGGCCGCGTGTGTCGCATCCAAGGCCGCGCACATGCTTAAGGCGCTGTCGAAACGTCGCGCCCGGTCCGGGTTTGTGGCGCGCAGGAGGAAATCGTCCCACTCTTGGCCCAGCAGCGAATTGATCTCGCTTGGCCGCCTGCGTTCGCTTTCCTGCGCGGAAACGTGGCCTGACGCGTCGTCGGGCAGCTCGCCCGTGAGCATGCGCCACAAGACCACGCCCATGGAGAACAGGTCCGAACGCTCGTCGGCTTCCTCGGGCGAATCCTCCTGCTCGGGAGCCGTGTAATAGGGCGTGCCGATTTTGAGGCCGCCGGGCTGACTGCGGCCCTCGCCACGCACGCGCGACAGGCCGAAGTCGATGAGTTTCACCGTATCCTCGGGCGTGACGAGAATGTTGAAGGGCTTCACGTCCCGGTGCACCACGCCTTCCCAGTGCAGCCGCGCAAGGCCCAGCAGGGCCTGCCGGCCGTAGCGCGCGGCCTTGTCCACGGTTAGCCGCCGGGCCGGGCCTGACTCGTAGCGCTCGCCCAGCAGCAGGCCCAGGTTCATGCAGTAATAATCCATGACGAAAAAGGGCCGGCCGGCCTGGTCACGATCGAAATCCAGCACGCCCACCACATGCTTGTCGCGGATGGAGCCCAGCACGCGCACCTCGGCCAGGAAGCGCTCCTCGATCTCCGCCGGCCCCAGGATGTACTCCAGCTCCTCGCGCGGCCGGCACAGCTTGAGGGCCACGATGCGTCCGGCCACGGGCAGGCGCACCTTGTACACCCGGCCCATGCCGCCCGCGCCGAGCAGACCCAGGATTTCGTATTTGCCGATAGTTCGCATGTGTCTCCGTGTTGCCCCCCTCTCCACCCTGGGCCATTCTGATAAGAAACCCTGGCCCCGCGCGTTTGCCCGCGCCACACATGGCCTGGAGGCACTATTGAAGCGTATCACATGATGAGCGATAATACGTAGGGTCGAAAAAGTAAAAAGCGACTTTGCGGACTCATGGTAGAATCGCAGGAGGAACCGATGACGCACTTTAACGGCGTGCCCATTCCCATCACGGTCGAATGCTACGCGGGTCATAGGGGCGAGGAGGTTCCACGGCGCTTTCATGTGGGTGGCATGGCCGTCGAAGTGGAGGAAGTGCTCGATCGCTGGCTCGCGCCGGACCACCGCTACTTCAAGGTCCGCGATCCCGATGGCCACGTCTGGATTCTGCGCCGCGACGACGAGGCCGACCTCTGGGAATTGCATATGTACAAGCATGCCGGGCAACCCTGAACCGGCGCTTCCGGGTGGGCGGCGCACCTTCCGGATGCATTCCGACGCCGCCACGCCGGGGGGGGGGCGAGTCCCTTGCGCTTTGCCCCGGCGGCAGGCATAAGGGCTTGCTGGCAACCTAAAGCCTTTGGGATCTTCTATGCGCATTCTGGTGATCGAGGATGACCTGGAGGCCGCCTCCTACATGCTCAAGGGCCTGCGGGAGAGCGGCCATGTGGTGGAGCACGCGGCCGACGGCAAGGACGGTCTGTACATGGCCGCCGCCGGAAGCTACGACGCCATGGTCGTTGACCGTATGCTGCCGGGCGTGGACGGGCTGACCATCGTCAAGACGTTGCGTTCGACCGGCAACGCCACGCCCGTGCTGTTCCTTTCGGCCATGGGCGAGGTGGACGACCGCGTGCGCGGTCTCAAGGCCGGCGGCGACGACTACCTGACCAAGCCGTATGCCTTTGCCGAGCTGCTGGCGCGACTGGAGGCCCTGGACCGCCGCGCCGGGGCCGTGACCGGCGGCACCATGCTCAAGGTCGCTGACCTGGAAATGGACCTGGTGGGACGCAGCGTGCGCCGCGCGGGCCGGAGCATAGAGCTGCAGCCCAAAGAGTTCGCCCTGCTTGAATACCTCATGCGCCACGCCGGACAGGTGGTCACGCGCACCATGCTCCTGGAAAACGTCTGGGACTACAGCTTCGACCCGCAGACAAACGTCATCGACGTGCACATCAGCCGCCTGCGCCAAAAGATAGACAAAGATTTCGACCGCCCGCTCCTGCACACCGTGCGCGGCTCGGGTTACTCCCTGCGTGATGCCCGTTAGGCTCCTGCACTCCACGACTTTCCGCTTCTCGCTTCTGTACATGCTCCTGTTCGGCGCTTCGGTGCTCATGCTGCTCGGCTACATCTACTGGACCACCGCCGGGTTCATGGAGCGCCAGACCGACGAGACCATAGCGGCCGAGGTGCTGTCCCTGTCCGAGCAGTATCGGCTGTTGGGCCTGGGCGGCATTCAGCGCAGCATCGCCAAGCGCCTGTCCGCCGAGACCGGGCACGACAGCTTTTATCTGCTGGCGGACAACAACCTGCGGCTCCTGGCCGGCAACCTACCCAGCGACGCACTGCGCGAGATTGTGCCCATCATCAACGAGCGCAACTGGCTCACGGCGTCGTTCAGGATCGGCCGCAGGCATGTCCCCATCCGTTTTCACCTGGTCGCGCTGCCCGGAAATTACACACTCATGGTCGGCCGCGACATCACGGATCTGCGTCTGATCCAGACCCTCATCATCGACTCCCTGATATGGGGTTTGGCCATGACCATGATCCTGGGCCTGGTCGGCGGTCTGGTCATGAGCCGGGGCTTGCTGAGCCGCCTGGAGAGCATCAACCGCACCAGCCGCGGGATCATGGAAGGCGAGTTGTCCCGGCGCGTGCCCACGGACGGTTCGGGCGACGAGTTCGACCAGCTGGCCTTGAACCTGAATCGCATGCTCGACCAGATAGAAGTCCTGCTGGCGTCCATCCGCCAGGTCAGCGACAATATCGCCCACGATCTGCGCACGCCGCTCAACCGCCTGCGCAGCCGCCTGGAAGTGGTGCTGCTGGAGGAGCGCGACCAGCAGACCTACCGCGAAGCCCTGGAGCGCACCATCGCCGAGACCGAAGACATCCTGGGCACGTTCAACGCGCTCCTGCGCATCGCTCAGGCCGAGGCCGGCACGAGCCGCGAGGATTCCCAGCTCCTGGACATGGCATGCATAGTCGGGGACGCGGTGGAGCTGTATGCGCCTCTGGCCGAGGAACAGGGCCTGGCCCTGCGCACGGAGCTCTCTTCGGGTCTCACGGTGCGCGGCAACAGACATCTTCTGTCGCAGGCCGTGGCCAACCTGCTGGACAACGCCATCAAGTACACCCCCGAGGGCGGCGAGGTGCTCGTGTCTTTGACCAAGGACGGCAACGGCTGTCTTCTGAGCGTGGCCGACACCGGCCCGGGTGTGCCCGAAGCCGAACGCGGCAAGGTGCTCACGCGCTTCTACCGCCTGGAGCACAGCCGCAGCACGCCCGGCAGCGGCCTGGGTCTGAGCCTGGTGGCGGCCGTGGCCAGACTGCACAAGGCTTCGCTGTCTCTTGCGGACAACCGTCCGGGCGAGCCTGCCCCTGGACTGCGCGTGGATCTGTTCTTTCCGAACTGCGTCTAGAGCAGATTGCTTTTAGAGCATTTTGCTTTTGAAAATGCTCTGCAAGCCATGCGTCGGCATGGCTTGCCGCCCCGCAGGCGTAGGCGGAATGTAATTCCGCCGTCAACGCCGAAGGGAGCGTCTGAAATACAAGATGCTTTAAGACGCCCGCTCCGGCGTTGACGGCGCAAGTGAATTGCGCCTACGCGGCGGCAAGCTCTGCGGGGGATTGATCGGAGTAGGCAGTCCCGCGCGCCTTGTCCATGGAACGAAGACAAAGTATCCTAGGCGTCTTGAAACGCATGCGGCGCGGACTTGCGCGCCAGCCTGTACAAGCAAGGGTCGCCCCACGTGATCAAGAAGTTCCTAGCCGCCTTCTCCTTGGGATTGCTCCTGCTGGCCGTCATTCTCGGCCTGGTCGGCTACCGGACCAACCGCGTGCTGGAGGCCACGGTCACGGAGCTGTTCAACCGGCAGCAGCTCATCCTTGCCCGACAAATCGCCCACGACATCCGCAACCACTTCAGTTTCCTGGAAACGAGCCTGTTGACCCTGGACTCGCTCAGGCCTTCCGGGATTACCGGCCTAGCTGGGGCCAAGGATATGGATCGTGTGTTCCAGCTCTTGGCGGGCTGGAATATCGAGGCCCTCGGTCACGCGCCCCTGAATGGTTCTGGGGCCTTGGCCGTCACGGCCGACGGTATTGTGCACGGCCAGGAACTCACGACCATACTAGCCGGCAGCCGAGCTTGGGTAAACTCCCAGACCGATGGAAACACGGTCTACATCGGGCCAGACATCGTTCCGCAAGATGGCCCGTTCGCAGGGCGGCACATCGTGGTCATGGCCGCGCGGACGTCCGGGAATCCGGATGCGCCGAGTTCAGGGCTGGACTTCCTCGTGATCGACGCCCTGGCCGTGGCCCAGCGCTATGCGCGCGAGATACGTTCGGGCGAAACCGGCTATGCCTGGGTGATCAACCACGACGGAATCTTCCTGAGCCACTACGAGGACAGATTCCTGGGCCAGAGCGCCTTCAGCGTGCGCGGGGAGCGCAACCCCCAGATATCTTACAGCCGAATCAACGAGCTCATGGCCGAGAAGCTGCTCAAGGGCGAAGAGGGCATGGACTGGTACGTCTCGGGCTGGCACCGGGGGATAACCGCCGAGATGGAGAAGCTCCTGGCCTACTCGCCGGTCCATTATGCCGGACGGGAGCACCCCGAGCTGCTGTGGTCCGTGGGCCTGACTGCGCCCACGACCGAGGTCTTCGGCATCCTGCGCCCGTTCCTGCTGCAGCAGTGGTTTGTTACGGCCGTGTCGGTGCTGCTGGCGCTGTCGGTGCTGGCGGCTGTCATATACCTGTCCCTGCGCTGGGCCGAACTGTTGCACCGCGAGGTGGACCAAAAAACCGCCGATCTGCGCGTGGAGCGGGATAAGGTTCAGGAAAGCATGACCAGGCTCCTTGAGGCCCAGGAACACCTGGTGCGCTCCGAGCGTTTTGCCGCCGTGGGCGAAGCTGCTTCCCACTTGGCCCACGAGATCAAGAACCCGCTGCTGCTCATGGGCGGTTTCGCGGCCCAGGTGCGCAGGGACCTAGCCGGGGTAGATCCCCAGGCCGAGAAGCTGCGCGGCAAGCTGCAGATCATCGAGGACGAGGCCAAGCGGCTGGAAACCCTGCTGCGCGAGGTCTCGGGCTTCACCAAACCCTGCAAGCCCGACCTCATCCCCCAGGACATCAACCAAGCCGTGCTGGATACCGTGCGGCTGGTGGAGAGCGATTTTTCCGAGCGCGGCATCGAATGCGTCCTGGAGCTGAGCCATGACCTGCCGGCAGTCCCTTTCGACAAGAACCAGATTCAACAGGTGCTGCTCAACTTGGCCAAGAACGCGGGCGAAGCCATGCCCTCCGGAGGAAAAATCCATTTCCGCTCCTGGCGTCAAGGCGAAACGGTCATGGTTTCCGTGCAGGATACGGGCATGGGCATGCCCTCGGAAGTCCTGGAACGCATTTTCAGCCCCTTCTTCACCACCAAGGCGAAAGGCACGGGCCTCGGGCTGGCCGTCTCCTTCCGAATCATGGAGGACCATGGCGGCGACATCGGAGCGACAAGCACTCCTGGCCAGGGCAGCACCTTCGTGCTCACATTGCCTCTTGCCCCTTCCACCATTGCGGTCTTAAAATAAAATATTTTGCTTTTGAAAATGCTCTACAAGCCATGCGGCGGCATGGCTTGCCGCCGCGTAGGCGTAATTCACTTGCGCCGTCAACGCCGGAGCGTCTTAAAAGCAATCCGCTCTAGAAAACGCGCGTGGGCACCCCAGGCCTGAAGCTCAAGGCCGCGCATCGATTCCCTTATTTCATTACAGGCCTAATCCGAGGGCCCATCGCAGGCTGGAGAGCATACACCTCGTGATGGAGGACGTATGCCGGAGTCTGAACCAAAGGTAGGAAGAACCCGGACGCAAGAATGCTCCCCTGGCCGATGTATCACGGGCGGCAAGAGAGGTAGCTTGCTTGGTGTAGGCAGGCCTGTGCAGGCGTTGTGCCTGCGGGCAGGCCATCATCCTCCCGCACGGCCTTGGGGAAGGTTTGGGTGGTCCAGCCTTCCCCAAGGGCCGCTCGAAGCATGGCGGCAGGAGCTGATCGCAGCGGCCGGTAGTTTCGGCCGTTGATCAAGGCGCTGGAGACGGCGCCGCATACATGCGGACCGGCCGGGCCACTGGAAACGGAATGATGTTTCAAGCGGCCGGCACATGACGGTGCTTGCATCGGTTGCATGCGCGATGGTTCCTCGGGTGACTCGGCCGGCTCCAATTTGATTCAATCCTCTTCGTCTATTCCTGAGCCATCGGAACGTTGCGGCATCTCATATATGCGGCATGGATAGGTTCCCACCCGGAATAATCCAATGATCATCCGAAGTGCATCTTCCACTTGGCGGGAGATGCTGCCAGAACGTGCCTCCGGACAGGCGTGCTTTTGGTCTTGACCCCGATCTTGAGCATGATATGAAGTCTCCACGCACGGAAGGCGGTGCGCATGACCAACTCTCTTCTCTATCTCCTTCTGCCGCTCCTCTGCACCTGATCCGGAATGGATTTGATATACGGTTCACGCTCGCGTTGACATTCGAGCACGATCGCGCTTCGACCTCTATTTGCGCCCTCAGGCGCGGGGACGTCGGCTTGTACGCCGTCCCCGCGCCATTGCTTTTTTCATTCGCGTAGGACACTGACCGACATTAAAATCAGACTGCGTCCTATACACGCACGCCCACCAATACAATACATACCTACCGTGACAATGTGGCGCGTTTTTCAGCAAGGCGACTCATGCATGCGACCGCAGAGCCAAGAGGCTGATCCCACCCGAGCATTGTCCCACGCATGACCCAGCCTGGCTGCGGCATCCGGCCCCCTTGAAGCTGGACAGTGCGGCTGATGCGATTTGTCTCGATTCTCATCTTCTCGTTCTCCTCGCGTAGTCTGTCCCGGCGGCCCCCAGACCGTCGGGACAGACGTTTTTGAAGCCCCCGACGACCGCGCATCACGGAAAGGCCCTATCATCCAAGCTTTGAAAACATCAGCCCAAAATCCTTCAAGAATTGCTGGGAATATTGCCCGTACAGCTTCTGGGCGTTCTGGGACATGGCCATACTGTCGCCGGTCAGTCCGGTCAGCCCGGCCTGACCTGCGCGCATGAGACTTGCCGCTTGGCCGGCCTGGTCTCCGAAGGTATCGACAGGCGCGGCGTTCAAGCTGCTCTGCTCAGGCATGGCCGCCTGCTTGCGCAAACCCAGGGCATCCAGACGGCCCTGATGCGTGGCCGTTTCGGCGCGCTGAATCTCGGTTTCGGCGGCGCGGGTGCGTGCGGCCGCCTCGACCGCGGCCTCCTGCATGGACGAGGAGTGGCCCATCCAGGCCATGCGCGCCGGGTCCAGGCCCATGGAAGACAGCTTGCGCTCCTCGCCTTCGCGGGCCTTCACGAAGGATGCGCGCACATCCACGGTCGCGCGTCCCGCCGCGCGCGTGGGGTCGGCCTGCACTCCCGCCAGGGCATCCTGCACGACCTGCTCTTCCAAGGGATCGAAATGCTGCATCGAGCGCACGGCCGTGGCCACGGAGGCTTCCTTGAGCGGCTTGTACAACTCGATGTCGCGCCTGACCTCCGAAACCTGGGCTTCGCGCAGCGGAGCCAGCAGCCCATGTCGCTCACGGCCTGCCGCGGCATCGAACTCCGATTGTCTTCACGACTGAGCACAGGCCCCATGCGCGCCCGTGAGCATGTTGTCGGCAAGCACTCGACACCCAGACCTTGTCCGGCACGAAGTCCATGCGCTCAAGGGCTTGCCCTCGAAGTTTTTTGATGATCTTGTCGCCGCGAGGGAGGGGATTTGCACATCCTGCTGGTGGACAACGAGGACAGCTTCACGCGCAATCTGGAGCATCTGCTGGCCGTGACCACTGGTCGCGCGCCCGAGGTGCTGCCTTACGCCCTCTTCCAGACGGACCTGACCGCCGAATGCGACATGCTGGTCATTTCGCCCGGGCCGGGCCATCCTCGCGAGTACCCGGCCTATGCGCCGTTGTTCACCAGTCGCGAGCAGGGCCAACCCGACAAGCCGGTGCTCGGCGTGTGCCTGGGCATGCAGATCATCAACGAGTGCCTCGGCGGGCGCACCGAACGGCTTCACGGCTGCGTGCACGGCAAGGCCGAGGAGATCGGCTTCCTGGGACGTCGCGAGCGCGTGGCCCGCTATCACTCGCTGCACGTGACCAAGCTCGGCGATGGATTGGAGGCCCTCGCGGCCACGGACAAAGGCGTGGCCATGGCCTTGCGCCATCGCCACAGGCCGTTCCTCGGCTATCAATTCCATCCTGAATCTTTCTTGACTGAAAACGGCGAGGCCTTCATCCGCCATGCCCTGCGCGAATTGCTTTGAGCTGCCGGACGAGCTGGCGTTGTCCTTCCTGGAAGCCTTGGGCCTCGCGGGCGGGGTGGACGTGCTCTTGTCCGCCAAAGGCAGACACGTCTCTTTCCTGGCCGGGCTAGGACCAAAGGACGAGCTGGTGGTGCGGGCCTCCACCAGCCGCGAGGAGCTGGAGCGCTTTCTATTCGCGGACAATCGGCCAACCGTGGGATTCCTGGGCTACGAGTATGGCCTGCGAAGGCTGGGCCTGGCTTCGGCCAAGGATTCGGATTTCCCCTTGGGCCACCTCAAGAAGTACGAAACCTATCTGCTGTACGAGGCGGGATGCGTGCGCCTGGTGGGCCAGGCACGTCTGGACGGCAGGGTGGCGGCCCTGCTGGAGCGTGCCGCCGAGGCAGCCGCCAAGACAGCGGAAAGTCCAGCGGCTCGCGGGAGCGCTCGGAAGGAGAGTGCGCGGGCCGAGGGCCTGGGCCGGCTGGTCTCGGCCAGCCTGGACCGCCAGGCCTACGAGGCCGCTGTGCGCCAAGCCCAGGAGCGCATCCGCGACGGCGACACCTACCAGCTCAACCTGTCCATCCGCTTCACGGCCGAAGCCAAGGGCCTGGACGCTTACGGCCTGTTCCTGGACCTGGCTCGCCGACATCCCGCGTCTTACTACGGCTATTTCGAGAGCGGGCCCTTCCGCGTGGTATCCACCTCGCCCGAGCGTTTCATGCGCGTGCGCGACGGCCAAGTGCTCTCCCAGCCCATCAAGGGAACCAAGCATCTGGACGCAAGGTTCGGAGATCGAGAAGCGGCCGGGGCGGAGCAGGCCCTGCGAACTTCGGCCAAGGAGGACGCCGAGCTGTCCATGATCGTGGACCTGGTGCGCAACGACATCAGCGCCCACTGCGAGTTCGGCTCGGTGCGCGTGGAGAACCACAAATCCGTGTTCCGCGTGGACAACCTGCTCCAGATGCACTCGGATGTGACGGGCAGGCTCAAGCCCGGCAGCACGGTGCTCGACCTGTTGCTGGACGCTTTTCCGCCTGGTTCGGTAACGGGTTGCCCCAAGAAACGCTCCTGCGAGATCATCGATTCCTTGGAGCCGCACAGCCGCAACGTGTATTGCGGCACGCTGCTGGCCATCTACGGCCGGCGCGACATGGACAGCTCCGTGGCCATTCGCACGGGCTTTCTTGACACTGGCGCGGGTTTCTTCCATTTTTATGCTGGCAGCGGCATCGTCATGGACTCCAGCCCCTCCTGCGAATACGCGGAGACACTGGCCAAAGCCGAAAAGTTCCTCCAACTCCTCGGAGGCGGCGAATGATCTTCTATTACAAGGGCGAATACGTTGCGGATGGCTGGCAGGTCAGCCCGGATGACCTGCACGTGCGCTTCGGGGTGGGTTTCTTCGAGACCCTCTACTACAGCGGGCAAATGATCCGCTATCTGGACGCGCACTTGGAACGCGTATTCCATTCCATGGAGCAGTTCCAGATCGCCTACGCCAAGGCGCCCTGGGAGGAGGTCGTGGCCGAACTGCTGCACCGCAACGGCCTTGCGGGCGGGACAGCCAAGGTCAACATCTTCTACCCGGTGGCGGACTTCGGCCAGCGGGCCCAGCCGCTCATCCAGGTCAGCCCCTGGCATCCAGAGCCCGATCGCTTGTACCGCTTGGCCGTGTACCCGTGGCACCAGGAATCCTACCTGAGCGGCCACAAGAGCATGAACTACATGCACAACGTGCTTGCCAAGCGCCACGCCCGCCAGCAGGACCGCGACGATGCACTGCTGACCGACTCGGCCGGCCAAGTGCTGGAGACCTCTGCCTGCGCCCTGCTCTTCTCCGACGGTTCGGGCTTCGTGGCGCCCAAAAGTGATTTCACCCTGAGAAGCGTATCCCTTGCCCGCGCGGCCGGGGCCCTGCCCATCCGGCACAGGTCCGTCCGCCTGGCCGAACTGCCCGAATTCCGCCATGCCTACGTGCTCAACTCGCTCATCGGCATGCGGCCGGTCACGAGCATCGGCGACGCGGCCTACGAGCCCGACGAGAAGAGCTGCGAGCTGGCCACGCTCAGGATTCTGTAGCCTGTTTGGTTCATCCAGTTCGAAATTGAACTACGCGGGTCCAGGGCGTCGTCACGCCCTGGTGGGAGGAGTCTGGGGAGGGCAACGCCCTTCCCAGTTCTTGTGCGAAAGCCCTATCCCGCGCGTTCCTGGGCCTCGACCAGGGACTGCGCGCCAGACAGTTCGCCATCCAGGGCCAGACGCATGGCCCCAACCTTGGCTTTAAGGTTGGCCAGGCGCTCCTCGCGTTCGCGGATGTTCTCGTAGAAGGGTTGGAAGGCCAAATCCAGATCCGAATAGATTACCTCGATCTGGGCCGCGAGATTCTCGGACAGGTCACGCTCGAACCTCTCTCGACCTTCCTCGAAG
This sequence comes from Desulfocurvibacter africanus subsp. africanus DSM 2603, assembly GCF_000422545.1. Lineage (NCBI taxonomy): Bacteria > Pseudomonadati > Thermodesulfobacteriota > Desulfovibrionia > Desulfovibrionales > Desulfovibrionaceae > Desulfocurvibacter > Desulfocurvibacter africanus. The sequence continues at coordinate 19,493 of NZ_AULZ01000024.1, read as the reverse complement.
CCCTGCTCGAAGCGGCGCACGATGCCCCTGCGCTTGAAGGTCAGCGTGTTGATGGCCAGCAGCGCGCCGAGCATGGACAGGATGCCGCCCGTTACGTCGAAGAAAGCCGTGTGCACCGTGGCGGCTATGATGGCGCCCACGGCGGTCAGAAAGCCGCCGACCATGGTCTGCTCGCCCATGCGCTCCAGGCCCGTGGGCCGCAGCCTGCCGCTCAGGGACTCGTCGCGCAGGAGCAGCAGCACGTTGTCGATGCAGGTGTTGATGACACTCAGGCGCTTGTTGGTGATGCCGGAGACGCCCAGATGCTGGGGCCTGGGGCTACGCGTGGACTTGAGCTCCTCCAGCAGGATCTCCATGACGCGCGAGATGTTCTCGGTGATGCGGCTGGCGGCCTCCCGAGACACGGCCTCCACGTCACGCGAAAAACGTTGATTGAAGGTCGCGCCCAACCCCTCCAGCCAATCGTTGAGCGGCCTCTTGCGCTTGAACACGCTGGACAATGACGAGCGCACCAGAGTGCCGATGCCCAACCCCTCGCGGAAAGCCTGCGTGGTATCCTCGGCGTTGCGGCGGTAGGCATCCACGAGCTTGGCCTTGAGCAGGTCGGCGTCGCGCAGAGAGTATTCCTTGCTGCGCTCCATGGCCCGCGCTATGGCTAGGCGCTCCGCGCGGTCCTTGTCCAGGGCCTCGGCATGGGCGCGCAGGTCCTCCTGCACGCCGTCCAGGATGCGCAGGCCGGTGTTGATCAGCGACTCCATCTTGAGCACGTAGTGGCGGCCCCCCGTGACCGTGGAACTGATGTAGTCCCAGATCTCCTGCATGCCGCTGCCGGGCTTGCCCTCGCTGGCCAGCTTGGCCGAGACAGGGAAGATGCGCGGTGAGTTCACGCCGCGCTCGCGGGCGTACTCGGCGACGCGGGCCAGGTTCACCTTCAACTCCGCGGGACTGGCGCGGTCGGCCTGCTGGAGCACGAAAATGATCTTTTTGTGCCAGTCGCTGTGCACCAGGCGGAACAGTTCCCAGGCCGAGCGAGCGTAGGGGTTCACGGCCGGGAAAACGAAGATGGCCAAGTCCGCTTCAGGGATGAAGCGCTCCGTGATCTCCTGGTGGCGCTCGATGATGGAGTTGGTGCCCGGCGTGTCCACGATGGCGACTTCCCGCAGGATGTCGTTGGGCAGGCCGACCTCGCGCACCTGGTCGGACACGATGCGCTCGCTCCTGCGTGGGGCGTGCACGATCTTCTGGATGACGTCGGTGCACGGGTCCGGGGCCACGGCGCAGATGTCCTCGCCGAGCAGGGCATTGATGAAGCTCGACTTGCCGGCCTTGACCTCGCCCACCACCACGAACAGGAACGGCGCGTTGACACTGCGCACGAGCCCATGGGCGACATCCAGAAGCTCGGTGTCGCCGACCTCCGCGCATATTTCCACCAGTCTGCCCACGAGACTCGCTATGTTCTCCTTGAACCGACTGTACTGCAGCTGCATGATTTCTGGCTTCATAGATTCCTTCCGGCAGGCGCGGGACCGCATATTGTTTGCACATGGCACCAAGCGGCCACGTGCGCAAAAGACTATCCGCGCTTATGCCACGCATCCTCCCGCACGCCAAGCGTAGCACGCAACTGCTTGCCCATGTAGGCTTTTCCCTGTTATCTAGAATTATGGAGTTTTTCGCGATGCATGCGTTCCAAATAGACGCGAACCAAAGGAGGAATCATGGACATTTCCAAGACCAAGGAAAACCTGTCCCGCGATTTCCAGAGCCTGCTCAAGAACGCCCAAAGCCTCATCGAGGCCACTTCCGGCGAGGTGGATCAGAAGACAAAGCAGGCGCGCCAGAAACTGGAGGAGAGTCTCCAGTCGGCCGAGCAGGCCTACGAGGAGCTTGAAGATCGCTTGAAGATCCACGCCAAGAACGCCGACAAGCTGGTCAGGGAAAAGCCCTACCACGCCATGGGTGTAACCCTGCTGGTCGGGGTGGTTCTTGGCTGGCTCATGGGCAGGAAATAAGCGAGTGCTGCACAAGATTCTGGCTCTCGTGGCCAATGCCGGAGACAACGCCAGGCGCGGCTTGGACCTGGTCCTGGCCATCCTGCACAATCGGCTGCGATTGCTGTCCCTGGAACTCAAGGAGGAACAGCTCAGGTTCGTGCAGGTCCTGGTCTGGTCCCTGCTGGGCCTGGGCCTGTTCTTCATGGGTCTTGTGCTGGCCGTGCTGGCCGTGATTTTTCTGGCCGGCGAGGAGCACCGCCTGATGTCCCTGGCCGTATGCGCGGGCGTGCTGCTGCTGGCCGGGCTGGCCTCGGCCTTGATCGCCATGGCCCGGCTCAAGCGCCAACCCGCTCCCTTTGCCCAAACCATCGCCGAGTTCGGCAAGGACCGCCAATGGCTCTCGGATCGCGACTCCGGCGTATAGCAGTCCAAAAGCTGGCCCTGACCGCCGAGGCGCAGGTCCTGCGCTCCATGGCTGACCTGGAGCTGCTGGGCTGGCGCAGACGTCTGGGCGTACTGGGCTCCGTCACGCGGGCGGCCGCCCCATTCCTGACGATCTGGCGCTTGCTGCGCTGTAAGGACGGCCCGCCCGTCAGTCCTCCAACAGCTTGCCCATGACAAGGGCGTCCATCCAGGCCCCGGCTACAAGAAAGGCCCGCCGTCGCCGGCCTTCCACCGCAAAGCCCATGCTCTCGTACAAGCCTTGCGCGGCGTCGTTGGCGGCCATGGTTTCCAATTCCAGCCGTTGCGCGCCCATGCCCCTGGCCCACTGCTCCACATTCGCCAGCATGGCCCGGCCCAGACCTTGCCGCCACCAGCGGCGGCGCACGGCCAGAGCCGAAATGCGCACGCAGTGCCTGGTCCTGGCCAGGCCTCCGCTAACGGCCAGAGTATAGCCGGCAAGCTCTGGCCCGACCTGGGCCACGAACATTGCCAGACCGCGCACAAGCCCGGCCTCCACGAGCAGGTTGCGAGTATCCTCCACGGACAGGCTGCGTTCGCCCTTGCCGTAGATCATGAACGGCGTTTCGACATCAACCTCCCGCATGAGCCGCAGCAACCCGGCGGCATCATCCAGGCGCGCGGCGCGTACGGTCACAGGCGCATCGCTTCGGCCCGTATCGTTCCCAACGGGAGTGATGGAATCCATGAGATGGGACACTGCGCTTCTCCTTGCGAGGGGAAAACTTCGGATAGGCCACAGCAGATGTTTAAGCAAGATCAGGCCTTCAGGACAGAATCCGGCGCAGCAGCTTGCTGTTCTGATGCTCCTGCGTACCTCCGGACTTGAGCGCCACCACCAGATCGGCCATGGACTCCACGCGGCCGGGGATCTGCGTGGCCAACGCGCCCACGGCCTCCTCGGAGTGTGCGTCCGTGGCCCAGACCGGCACCAGGCCGAAATCCCGCCGGGCCTGTTCGTACAATGCAGCTGCACTGGACACATACGTATCCTTGCCGGAAAACCCGGCGCGCAGGATGTTCACCGAGCTCATCTCGATTCCGTCCACGAGCGCCAGTATCCGCTCCAGGCGCTTGTCGCGAGCGTCGGTGTAGCGGAACGGGTGGGCCACGAAGGCGAAGACCTGTTCCCGCACCGGCGCGAGCATGCCCTCCAGGTCCCTGGTGCGCATGAACCTGGGCGAGCGCTCGGGCAATGCGTCGCCCAGGAGCACCACGTCATAGCCCTCGACCAAGGTGACTTCCATGCCCGAGAGCAGCAGCAGGCCGGGAGAGGCTTCGCGCAAGGTCGCAAGCTCCGCCTCGGGCCAGCGGATGCGGTGCTCGGTGATGACCAGGCCGTGCAAGCCGCGCTCCAGCGCCAGTTCGCAGGCCCGTCGGGGCGAGAGGGCCGAGCAGCCGGAATAGCGCGTGGTGTGCAGATGCAAGTCGAAAAGCATGGTCGCGGAAGACTGTGAAGGCTCTGGGACGCACATCATGAGCTATGGTTAGCAGATCGTAACCAGCAGCGAAAGCCAAATAGGCTGGACAGGTACGACAAGTTCGGATGGCTCCGGCGGCCCCTCCGGCGGTCAAGAGTGCGTTGCCCCTTTGGAGACCCCGTCAGGGGAGACGCCCCCCCCTGAACCCGCGAATCCGAGTCCGGCGGCATGGCCGAAGCCGTGATGTGGTATTCCCCAGCGGCTTTGACGGCTGTGAGGCTTCGAAGCTGGATAAAGGCTTAAGCATCGTATATGCTTGGAGTACCTGGATCGCTCCGCAATTCTTCAGGAACATGCACCTGCTGCAGCCTGGATCCGGCTGATTAGCGATCCCAACTCATCCCGTACAGGAGCGCAAGGAGCTTGCATGACGGAGAAGACTAGCGAGAACATGCGTCAGGCCTTGGCGGATACGTCCCTGGAGGCGGCCCGCACCTCCGTGTTGGCCAAGCTGGCCCAAAAGTCCGGGCGGCCGGACGCGGCCCGGCTGCTCAAGGCCCTGGCCCTGGCCGATGAGGCGCAGGCCAGACGCATCCTGGCCCTGGCCAGGGGCAAGCTAGGCGGTCTGGATGACGGACTGCGCGACCTGGCCCGGCGCAAGGCCCAGGAAGACGCTCTGCGGCTGAAGCAGGAGCAGGCCTTGGCCGAAGGCAGGGCCACTGAAGCCGCGCTTTTCGGGCAGATCATCCAGGCCGGCCGCAGCCATGCGGAGCTGTTGATCGACCCTGACAAGACACCGCCGGCTTTGTTCGCCTGCCAGATATGCGGCTACCTGATCCACACCGAGGCGCCGGAGAACTGTCCGGTCTGCCAGGCAGTGCGCGAAAGATTCGACAAGGTCGAGTAGATCCTCGCGCAGCGAGTCGCACGAGCACAGGCGCGAAGGAAAGCGGATTGGGCGGAGCCAGCCAGGTAGGGGAAACGCCGACAAAGATCCCGCGCACGGCCGTCCCAGAGTGGGAGGCGCGCGGCAGCCAGAGCCATGGGCGCTGCAAAAGGCGTCAGGAGGCGATGGTCTTGGCCATCTCCACGCAAGGCAGACATTCATCCAGCGGCAATTGACGGGTGTTCTCGCGCACGACGCAATAACCGCGCGAGCGGTAGAAAGGCTTGGCGCTGGGAGAGGCGCTCAGGCGCAGAATGTGCTGGCCGCGACGCATGGCCTCCTGCTCCACCTTGGCCAGCAGGGCCGAGCCCAGGCCGGAGCCGGAGTGGTCGGGGTGCACGCACACGATGCGCACCACATTGCCGGCGAGTACGGCAAAGCCCGCTATCTCGCCGTCTATCTCGGCCACGAAGCCGACCACGCCGTGAACCATGTTGCGGCGGACGCTCGCGGGCGAACTGGCTCCGCTCCAGGCTGCGACGTCCTTGGTGGGGCTGCCCTCGGGGATGCGGCGCACGGCCGCGTTTTGCACACGAGAGATGGCCTCGGCGTCTTCCAGCCGGACCGCGCGGATAACAAGGTTTTTATAGATCTTGCTGATCATGCTGACACCATGCTGTTTTGGTTCGTGGATACTTTTCGCATGTCGGAACGCCGACATCGGTTAACAGCATGCACATATCAAGCCACCACTATACGACTTTGGCCATCCTGCGGCATGGCATGCTCAGATCCGCGCATAGATCGAACTCTCCAGGCCCCAGATCGGTATATCCATTGCGTACGTAGAATGGCGCCGCATTGAGCGAGGCACGCAGAAATACACATTTGAATCCACTTTTGCGTGCGGCGTTCTCCAAAGCCTGCAGCAGCGCTTGCCCAAAACCTTGCCGGCCATGGCCCGGATGCACGTATACCGCGCGGATAAGTTGGCCTTCCAGGCAACCGAAACCGACTGCCGCGCCATTATGCCGGGCAACCAGGAAGAGCAGGCCGGGATCGGCCATATACGAGCTCATGCGCAGGCTGCTGATGGAGTCTCGCCAGGCGTTCAGAATCTCAGGCGGGTAAATATGCGCAGGCACGGCGGACACGGCGGCCGTGTGCACGGCCTGCAAGGCTTCGGCGTCTTCGGGTCTCGCGGACCTGATGAGGCAACGCGATCCGGAGGAATCCACGGGCAGGTCATGGCGGGCTGCCAAGGAATCGCGTGGTTCCGAGAGCGCTTTCGCGTGCGGATGGCTGAAGCCTGTTGAGACGCAAGCAACCTTCGCGGACACTCTAGCCTCGCATGGCCTTGTAGGCGTTGATCAGGCCGTTTGTGGACGCATCGTGGCCCGTCAAGGACTCGTCTCCCTGCAGCTCCGGCAGGATGGCATTCGCCAGTTGCTTGCCCAGTTCCACGCCCCATTGATCGAAGGAGTTGATGCGCCAGATGGCGCCCTGGATAAAGATCTTGTGCTCGTACAGGGCGATGAGGCTGCCCAGGGTCTCGGGCGTCAGCTCGCGATAGAGAATGGAGTTCGAGGGTCGATTGCCCGGGAAGACGCGGTGCGGAAGGAGCCGCTCGATTTCCTCGGGCTCCTTGCCCGCGGCTTCCATCTCGGCGAGCGCCTCCTCCTCGGTCTTGCCCTTCATGAGCGCCTCGGTCTGGGCGAAGAAGTTGGACAGCAGCTTCTCATGGTGATCGCCCACGGGATTCAGGCTGCGGGCCGGAGCCAGGAAGTCGCAGGGCACCATGCGCGTGCCCTGGTGGATGAGCTGGTAGAAGGCGTGCTGGCCGTTGGTGCCCGGCTCGCCCCAGATGATGGGCCCGGTGTGGTAGTCCACGGCCTGCCCGTTCAGGGTCACGCCCTTGCCGTTGGACTCCATGTCGCCCTGCTGCAGGTAGGCCGGGAAGCGCGCCAGGTACTGGTCGTAGGGCAGGACAGCCAGACTCTCGGCGCCAAAGAAGTCGGCGTACCAGACGCCGATCAGGGCCAGGATGACGGGCATGTTGCGCTCCAGCGGCGTGGTGCGGAAATGCTCGTCCATGGCATGCGCGCCGTCGAGCAGCCGCTCGAAGACGTCGAAGCCCACGGCCAGCGCGATGGGCAGGCCAATGGCCGACCACAGGGAATAGCGCCCGCCGACCCAGTCCCAGAACTCGAACATGTTGTCCGGGTCGATGCCGAAGGACTTCACGGCCTCGACGTTGGTGGACAGGGCCACGAAATGTCTGGCCACGGCGCGCTCGTCTCCGGCGGCATCCAGCAGCCAGCCCTTGGCGGAGTTCGCGTTGGTCAGGGTCTCCTGCGTGGTGAAGGTCTTGGAGGCCACTATGAACAGGGTCGTCTCCGGGTCCAGGCCTTTGAGCGTCTCGACCAGATGCGTGGCGTCCACGTTGGATACGAAATGCGCGCGCATGTTCGGCAGGCGGTAGTAGGCCAAGGCCTGGGTGGCCATGAGCGGCCCCAGGTCCGAGCCGCCGATGCCGATGTTGACCACGTCCGTGATCCGGCGGCCGGTCCAGCCCGTCCATTCGCCGGCGCGCACGCGCCGCACGAAGGCCCGCATATGCTTGAGCACGCGGTGGACCTCGGGCATGACATCATGGCCGTCCACGTAAATGGGCCGGTTGCTCCGGTTGCGCAGGGCCACGTGCAGCACGGCCCGCCGCTCAGTGGTGTTGATCTTCTCGCCCGCGAACATGGCCGCGCGGCGCTCCTCCACCTGCTGCTGACGGGCCAGGTCCGCCAGCAGGCGCATGGTCTCCTCGTTGACGAGGTTCTTGGAGTAGTCCAGCAGGATGTCGCCCACGCGCAGGGAAAATCTATTAAAGCGCCGCGGATCAGAGGCGAACAGGTCGCGCATGTGCGTGTCGGCCATCTGGGGATAATGGTCCAGCAGGGCTTTCCAGGCGGGTGATTGGCTGAGTCGGATCATGGTGGCTCCTTGGTCGGGCCGCTTGGGCCGGTGTGCCGGCCGGATGATTCGGATCGGAATTGCCCAGATCGTAGTGGACGATCCCGGCGCAGAAGTCAACGCCGGCCAAGCATGGCCGGCGTAGCCGCATCGCATCGGACTCGGCTGGGGCGTACGGGTGGAGCCTGTCCTCATGCGCCCCCGCATTGGGTAGCAAGCGCCTGAAGCCATGTAATATCGTCGTGCATCCGTCTACTTCCGCAAGCAATGCCGAATGTCTGCAAATCAAGGTTGTCCACTGCCGCGAGTCGGTTTGACATGCCTGTTCATCTATGGCATACATTAGTCGAATCAGGCGTGCAGAGTGCGTCATGATTGCTTTCGAGCCTCCTGAGCATATCAGGCGCAGTAAAGCATAGTGGCTCAGGTATGAATTCGCGAGGATTGATGTACAGCGTATTGTAAATAAGCATGTCCTCGCCCCTGGTGTGTAACGCAGTGCCTTTGCCGTTCCGGCGAAGCGCGTCAAAGCGGGCGCATGCGCGCCCCGGTCCATGACGGCCGACGGAGCCGACCTCTCGGGTCGCTTCCGCTCCCCGGTCGCTATTCTCGACACAAGCACACGTAACGGACCCAAACCATCGCGCCCTGGCTCCTTCATGGCATTCCCCCACGGACGCCCTACGGAGTCTCGCTGCCGCGAGCGTACTGGACGCTTATGACGCTTCGGCCGCAAAGCCCCGAGCGTCTCCCGTCGTGCGCGGAACCCGAACCACCCAAGGAGCTACGCATGAACATGCGACACCTGCTGACCACGATCCTTCTCACGCTCACCCTGGCAGCCCTGGCCACGGGCTGCGGCTCCGACGAACAGACCGCCCTGGAGCGGGTCAAGCAAAGCGGCAAAATCAGCTTCGCCATGAGCGGCGGCTATCCGCCCTTCAATTTTTATAACGAGCAGAACGAGCTGGTGGGCTTCGACGTGGACGTGGCCAACCAGGTGGCCAAACGCCTGGGCGTGCAGTTCATACCCGTGACCACAGAGTGGAGCGGCATCATCGAAGGTCTGCGCTCCGGGGCCTACGACGGCATCCTGGGCAGCATGGCCGTTACGCCCGAACGTCAGAAAGTCGTGGATTTCTCCTCGCCCTACTACTACTCGGGCGCGCAGCTCGTGGTGCGCCAGGACGCGTCCTACCAGAGCCCGGACGAGCTCAAGGGCAAAATCGTGGGCGTGGTCACGGGCACGACCTTCGAGCAGGACGCCAAGCAGCTCGGCGCGGGCGACGTGCGCCTCTACAAGGACGATAATCAGACCTTGCTGGAGCTGGACAACGGCGTGGTGGACGCGGTCATTACCGACCGGGTCGTGGGCGTCAACGCCCAGAGTGGGAATCGCTTCAACGTGCGCCTGCTCGGCTCGCCCCTGCGCAGCGAGGACATCGCCGTAGTTTTCAAGAAGGATGCCGGGGGCCTGCGCGATGCGGTCAACGCAATCCTGGCCACGATGCACGAGGACGGCACGCTCAGGTCCATCAGCCGCAAGTGGCTCGATGCCGACGTGACCACGAAGTAAGCCCGCCGGACTCTACGGGTGGGCGGCCATCCCAATGCCGCCCGCCTTTCAGCGCAAGCGCGCTCCCACCATCAACCGGAGAAGTGCATGGATTACGACTTCACGGTGCTCCCGCAATTTTTGCCCTATTTCCTGCCCGCGGCCTGGATGACCCTGCAGGTCACGGCCCTGGGCATCCTGCTCGGGCTGGCCTTGGGGCTGGCCACGGCCTTCCTGCGCATATCGGACAAGGCCGTGCTCAACCTGCCCGCCCGAGGGTACATCTACGTCATTCGAGGCACGCCGCTGCTGTTGCAGCTGCTGTTCCTGTATTACGGGCTGCGCGGCACCCTGGGCCTGTCGGCCCTGACCTCGGCCATGCTGGCCCTCGGCGTCCACAACGGAGCCTACATCGGCGAGATATTCCGGGGAGCCATCGGGTCCATCGCGCCCGGCCAGATGGAGGCCGCGCGCTCCCTGGGCATGACCTACCCACGGGCCATGCTGCGCATCATCCTGCCCCAAGCCTTTAAGCGAGCGGTGCCGGCTTTGGGCAACCAATTCATCATCGCGCTCAAGGACTCGTCCCTGGCCAGCGCCATCACCATCAACGAGCTGCTGCTCAAGAGCCAGCAACTGGCCTCGTCCAACTTCCGCATGATGGAGATGCTGACCATCGCGGCCCTGTTCTACCTCTTCTACACCGGCGTATTCACCTGGCTGTTCTCCAGGGTGGAGCGACGCCTGAGCCTCAGCGAGGGAATGATATGAACATGAACCCAGACAACCGGGAAACCGGCCAGACGCCCCAGTCGCCCCCATCACCCCAGTCTGCAATGATCAGCGTGCGCGGCCTGCACAAATGGTTCGGCGAACTGCACGTGCTGCGCGGCATCGACCTGGACGTGACCCGCTCCGAGGTGGTCACGGTCATCGGCTCCTCGGGCTCGGGCAAGTCCACCTTGCTGCGCTGCGTGAACTACCTGGAACGCCCGCAGAAAGGCCGCGTGGCCATAGGCGGCAAGCCCGTGGAAGATACGGAGCGGGCCATCAATGCCATGCGCACCAAGGTCGGCATGGTCTTTCAGCACTTCAACCTCTTTCCGCACATGACCGTGCTGGGCAATGTCATCGAAGGCCCCACGCAGGTCCTGGGTAAATCCAAGGACGAGGCCGTGGAGACCGCCCGCGCATACCTGGACAAGGTCGGGCTGTCGGACAAGGTGGACGTCTGGCCCAGCCAGTTGTCGGGCGGCCAGAAGCAGCGCGTGGCCATCGCCCGCGCCCTGGCCATGGAACCCGAAGCCATCCTCTTCGACGAGCCCACCAGCGCCCTGGACCCCGAACTGGTGGGCGAGGTGCTCGCGGTCATGAAAGAACTGGCCGCCGAGGGCATGACCATGGTCGTGGTCACGCACGAGATGGGCTTCGCCCGCGAGGTTGCCGATACCGTCTACTTCATGGACGAAGGCGTCATCCTGGAGCAGGGCACGCCTGAGCAGGTTTTCGGCCAGCCGAGGGAAGATCGCACCAGGGCTTTTCTGGCGCAGGTGCTGTAGGGCGGCGCACGGCGCGGCCGGAGAGGGGCGCCGCCCCTCTCCGGACCTCTCCCCGCCAGGGAGCTCGGCCCCCTGGACCCCGTATTTTCAATACAGGGCAGGATGGCCAAACGACACTTCCATTGAAACTCGCGGGTCCAGGGGCGCGCCGCCCCTGGTGGGAGGGGTCTGGGGAGGGCAAAGCCCTTCCCAGCTCTTGTGCATGAGGATCAACCAAAGGAGAAAAACGCATGACCATATACAACCCACGCCAGCAGGAAGTCAGCAAACGCATCAGCTGCCAGGCGAACAAGGCCAAATGGACCGACTGGCGCTGGCACATCCGCCACACGGTGCGCGATATCGAAAGCTTCGAGACGCTCACGGGCATCCGCTTCGGGCCCGAGGAGCGCGCGGGTTACGAGCGCACGCTGGAAAAATTCCCCTTGTCCATCACGCCGTACTACCTGTCGCTCATCGACACGGCGGACTACGCCAACGACCCGGTCTTCCGGCAGGCCTTCCCCTCGGTGCACGAACTGGACATCGGTCCGCACGACATGGCCGACCCGCTGCACGAGGACGAGGACAGCCCCGCGCCGGGCATCACCCACCGCTACCCGGACCGCGTGCTGTTCCACGTTTCCAACCTGTGCGCCATGTACTGCCGCCACTGCACGCGCAAGCGCAAGGTGGGCGACGAAGGGCACATCCCGAGCCGCGCGCAGATGGAGCAGGGCTTGGCCTACATCCGCTCCGCGCCGCGCGTGCGCGACGTGCTCCTGTCCGGCGGCGATCCGCTCATGCTGCCCGACGAGACCCTCGACTGGCTGCTGTGGAACCTGCGCAAGATCGAGCACGTGGAGGTCGTGCGCATCGGCAGCCGCATGCCCGTGGTGCTGCCTTACCGCATAACGGACGATCTGATGTCGATCATCCGGAAGCACCACCCGGTGTGGCTCAACACCCACTTCAACCATCCGCGCGAGGTGACGCGCTCGGCGCGCGAGGCTTTGGCGAAGCTGGCCGATGCGGGCATTCCCCTGGGCAACCAGTCCGTGCTGTTGGCCGGTGTCAACGACTGCCCGCGCATCATGCGCTCGCTGCTGCACAAGCTCGTGCGCAATCGCGTGCGGCCATACTATCTGTACCAGTGCGACTTGTCCGAGGGACTGACGCACTTCCGCACGCCCGTGGGCAAGGGCATCGAAATCATCGAATCCCTGGTGGGCCATACGTCCGGCTTCGCCCGGCCGACCTACGTAATCGACGCGCCCGGCGGCGGGGGCAAGATCCCGGTCACGCCCAACTACGTCATCTCCTGGGCCACCAACAAAGTGGTGCTGCGCAACTACGAGGGCGTCATCACTACCTATGCCGAGCCCGACTGCTACACGCCAACGATCTGCGACCGCGACTGTGCTTCCTGCGACCTGCAGCTCAAGGAGCAGGACGCGGAAGAATATGCGGCGGTGGGCATAGAAAGACTCGTCTCGGATTGGGACGACACTCAGAGCCTGGTGCCCGAGGGCACAGCGCGTCTGGATCGCCGGCCAGGCGGCGACAACGCACAGGAGGGCAGCCATGACGGGTAATCCGAATACGCGCATGGCGGAGGACAGGATTGTACGCCTGGGCTCCGCGCTGATCCAGCACGGCCCGCTGTCGGACCGGGTCTATCTCATGAAGTTGGAGGACGCGGACAAGGGCGCCGAGGCGGCCGAAAATGTGCTGGCCCTGGCGCGCTCCAGGGACTACGGCAAGGTCTTCGTCAAGGCCCCGGCCGCCGCCAGCGCGGCGTTCCTGGAACTCGGCTTCGAGGAAGAAGCGCGCGTGCCCGGCATGCTGTGCGGCAAACGCGACGTGTGCTTCCTTGCCCGCTTCCGCAAGCCCTCACGCGCCAAGTCGCGAGACGCGGAAGCCGTACGCCGGGTGCTCGACATTGCCCTGGCGCGCACAAAGCGGCGCTCCCCGCCACGCGTGCCCTCGGGCTACACGTTTCAGGTCCTTGGGCAGGAACATTGCCAGGAAATGGCCGTGCTCTATGGCCAGGTCTTCGCCAGCTACCCGTTCCCCATCCACGATCCGCGCTACCTGTGCGAAACCATGCGCACCCACGTGCGCTACATGGGTGCGTTCAAGGACGGCAGCCTCGCGGCCGTGGCCTCGGCCGAGCTGGACCGCAAGGGGCAGAACGCGGAGATGACCGATTTCGCCACCCTGCCCGAGCACCGAGGGCAGGGCTTGGCCTCGATCCTCCTGGCCCGCCTGGAGGAGGAGGCCGCGCGGCTCGGCGTGCTCACGGCCTACACCATCGCGCGGGCCGTGTCGCCGGGCATGAACATCACCTTTGCTCGCGCCGGTTATACCTTTGACGGCACGCTTACGCGCAACACGAACATCGCCGGCGCACTGGAATGCATGAACGTCTGGCACAAGCCCCTGCGGACAGACGCCCGGACCGAGGGGCGTAACGCGGCGGCTTGAGCGCGCGCGGTCATCCTCTCACGGACCAAGGCTACAGGGCATGAAGACAGGGACGCAGGGGCGATGTCCCTGTTTAAGGGGCATTCAGAGAGCCGCGCCTCTGCGGAGGCCTTCAGTGGCCTTCCGATTTGCCGTCGGCCCTGCGCTGCAGCGTCTTGGCCGTATCGCTGCGCAGGATTGGCGAATCCTTGGGCACGCCTTCCTCGCGCAGGCCGGCCTGCAGATCCTCATGCACATCCTGCGGTTCCTGGCCGTATTCGAAGATGGAGAACATGCGCACGAGCAGCCAGGGCAGCTTGTCCGGGTCCCCGCCGCCGTCCGCCGCTTCCTTGGCGAGCTTGTAGGCCAGTTCGAAGCTTGCGGGCCGCTCCTCCTCGGGGCTGGCGACAATCTGGCGGATGCGTTGCAGTACAGTGCTGTTCACGGGCGACCTCCATGGGGCTCTGGTTTTCCTTTAGCTTATACATGAGCGCCCGGCGCAGTGAAAGCCGCCGCGAGCCATTTTGCCGCAAACGGCGCAGGGCGCTCCGCCATAAAAAATGCCCGCCCCGGTGTCCCGGAGCGGGCGGTCAGCTCTGTATGCGTCACGCACCTACCAGCGCGGCTGGCGCGGGCGGTACTCGCGGCTATCGCGGTAATCGGGAGCCTCTCGCGGTGCGCGGGGTTCACGGGGTTTGGCTTCGTTGACCTTGAGCACCCGGCCGGACATGCGGTAGCCGTCCAGGGCCCGGATGATGCCGTCCACATCCCCCTCGATTTCCACGAAAGCGAAGCCGCGCGGCCGGCCGGTTTCGCGGTCGGTGATCATGTTGACCCTGGTCACGGCTCCGAACTGCGCGAACATGGTGCGCAGATCCCCCTCGGTAGCGGAAAAGGGCAGATTGCCGATGTACAGCGACTTAGCCATGCACAATAACTCCTTACACTTTGGGGTGTCACAGACGATTCCGGAAACGAGGAGGGCGGAAAAACTACCCTGGGGAATAAGACCTTACCGTGGCTCCTGTCCCAACGATGCCGCGTTGCCGTGAACCGGGACCCCTCCGCACCATGCGGATGAACGGTCCCCTCATGGTATCGGAAGCTACGGTTATGGATGGGGCGAGGTCAAGAAGAAATAAGGCGCTGAAATGTAAATGGAGAAACGTGAGCGGACGATGGCCAGATGCGAGCCAGGTGCGACTCAGAATGCGAAGCGGGCCAGAAGCCTGTCCAGGGCATCCATGTCCACGGGCTTGGCCAGATAGTCGTCCATGCCGCAGGCCAGCAGGCGTTCGCGGTCGCCCTCCAGGGCGCAAGCCGTCAGGGCCACGACCGGGATGTCCGGGTTGCCGGTCTCGCCCGCGCGAATGCGGCGCACGGCCTCTTCGCCGTCCACCTCGGGCATGCGCACGTCCATGAGCACCAGATCGTAGTCGCCCACGGACAGCATGCGCAGGGCCTCCAGACCGTTGTGAGCCAGATCGGTCATGTAGCCTCTGGCTTCCAACTGATCCATGAGCACGAGCTGATTGATGGCGTTGTCCTCGGCGAGAAGTATGCGCAAGGGCGAGGCCGTGCCGGGCTCCTGGCCGGCTGGCTGCCCAGGAGGGAATCGCCTGACGCGATCCTCGCCCAGGCCGAGACGGGCAGTGAAATGAAAGGTGCTGCCGCGGCCTTGGACGCTCTCGACCCATATCTCCCCGTCCATCATCTCGACCAGACGACGAGAGATGGCCAGCCCCAGCCCGGTGCCTCCGGAATCAGGGCAATCCAGCGCCGCAGTGGTGAAGAACCTCTCGAAGACGTTCGCAAGGTGCTCCGGGGCTATGCCGATGCCCGTGTCGCGGACCTGCGCATGCATCAGAACCTTGCCGCCGCGAGGGTCGCGGTCGAGTGCGTCGATGTCCACCAGCACCGCAATACCGCCCTGCCTGGTGAACTTAACGGCATTGCCCGTGAGATTGATCATGATCTGCCGCAGACGCTGCGGGTCTCCCGTCAAGATTTCCGGAACGTCGGGGGCGACGTCCATGCTGAAAGCCAATCCTTTTTGCTTGGCGCTCAAAGCCAGGGGCCGCACGGCTGCTTCCAGCTCGTCGCGTACGACGAACTCGCGCAAGACGAGCTGCGCCTCGCCGGATTCGACCCGGGACAGATCCAGAATATCGTTGACGATATCCAGCAGCGAATGGGCGGATTGTTTGAGCAGTTCCAGATACTGACGGACTTCCTTACGCGGTTCCTTGGCAAGGGCCAGCTCAGTCATGCCCATGATACCGTTGAGGGGCGTGCGTATCTCATGGCTCATATTGGCAAGGAACAGGCTTTTGGCCCGGCTGGCGTCCTCGGCCGCGGCCTTGGCCAAGCGAAGCTCCAGCAGCAGGGCTTCGCGCTGGGAGTCCGCGTCGATTTGGTCCGAGATGTCGCGGACGGTCACCACCACGCCCAACCGACCGTCAGGGCCGGAAGCAATAGGCGCGGCGCTGCACAGCAGGTGGCGCGTCTGGCCGCCGACATTCGCCATGAGCCGTTCGCTGGCCACGGCCTCGCCCCTCCAGGCGCGCATCCAGGGCATATCCTCCACGGACAGGGGCGTGCCGCCGAGCCTTGCCGGAAGCAGGACTAGCGCAAGATCCGTAACGGACAAACGGCATTCCTCGGACCCCAGCCCGAAGATTCGCCTGGCTGCGGGATTGGCGCGCGCAAGGCGCAGCTCCGCATCAAAGACCATGACGCCGTCGGGCATGGATGCGATGGCTGCCTCCAGGCTCGGCTGTATGGCGTCAGCAATCGGTTCAGGGAAGACATAGCGCCGACTCTGAAGGACCTGCCTGCATGCAGGATCGATTTCGGGAGGAACCTTGCGGTTCATGCTCAACACCAGGGTAATCTGAAAATGATGAAATATCTTCTTATGTTCTTACGCGGATTGCAACATAAATCGGATGATACATATCCGCATAGGCCCTGACCCGCCGAATACGAGATTGCGTTGTCGACTTTTTTACAATAACCCACAAAAATTCATCCGTGGAAAGATCGAACACATGCGTACCGCCCGGTGTCTTTGAAGACCGGACCGCAGGCTTAGGAGAGGACATGCGCATTCTCTGGGGGACCATCCAGGCTCGGCTGTTCGCCGGTTTCGGCGCCATAGCCTTGTTGCTGGTGGGATTGGGAGGCTCGAGCCTGTGGCAGGCCAGTATTATGGGCGGATCCGTGACGGAGTTGGAAAGGCACGCCCAGCTCTCCAACGCGGCAGCACAACTGGAGTATCTCGTCGCCAGGGAAATGCAGATGCTCATGGAAATCATGACCGCGCAGGATGCGGATGAAATCCAGGAGTCCTGGCGGAGCTACCTGGAACACGAGAAATATTTCAACCAACTGTCCGCTGCGCTGCTCAAAGGCGGCGAGGTGGATGGGAAGCGCTACGAGGCGGTCCCGCATGCCGAGCTGCGCAAACTGATTGGCAAGGCCGCGGCCCTGCATTCAGGCGTTCTCGAGAAGTCCATGCTGGTGGCCTACGGCAAGTCGAAGCGGGTATTGGACCTGCGCGCCAGCGGCGACCCCTTGAATCAACTTGGCAAGCTTGAGCGCGAAGTCATCGAAATCGATGCGCAGACCGACAGAATCGGCGAGGAACTCGTAGCCTTGCTGGTCAAGGCCGATGCCCTTGCCGCCGAGAGTTATCAGGTTGTCGAGCTGCAGACGTCCCGGAGCGTGTCCACGGCCCGGATGACGGCCCTCGTCGGCATCCTCGTGGGCCTGGCTTTGGCTACGACCTTCGGCCTGCTCTCTTCGCGCGGCATCATCCGGCCCATGCACGCCGTGCGCCGCTATGCCGAACGCGTGGCCGGAGGCGATTTCGCCGCCTCCATCGATGCCTCGCTCACGGGCGAATTGGCGACCATGGCCGGCCACGTGCAAGCCATGGTCGCGGAACTCAAGAACAAATTGGGCATGAGCCAGGGCCTGATGCACGGCATGACCGTGCCCTGCGTCATCAGCGACGTGCAGGGCAACGTCCTGTTCGCCAACCAGGCCTGCCTGGACCTTCTGGAGCGTGACGGAAAGCCGGAGGATGCCGTCGGCATGCTCACGGGCGAGTTCTTTTACAACGACCCCAAGCGCGAAACATTGAGTTCCAGGGCCGTGCGCGACGAGCAGGTCTTACGCGACGTGCAGGTCACGATGCACACGCTCAAGGGCAACCAGCGCCACATCAAGATGGACGTGGCGCCCATCCAGGACCTGGATGGCCAGGTTATCGCCGCCTTCGCCATCGTGACGGACCTGACCGAGATCCAGGAGAAGCAGACCCGCATCGAGCAACAGAACGAGCTTATCGCCCGCGCCGCTTTCGAGGCCACGGACGTGGCCTCCCAGGTCTCCTCGGCCTCGGAGGAGTTGGCGGCCCAGGTGGACGAATCCAGCCGAGGGGCCGATTTGCAGCGCAGTCGGCTGGCCGAGTCCGCCACGGCCATGGAGCAGATGAACGCCTCGGTGCTGGAGGTGGCCCGCAATGCCCAAGGCGCCGCTAACGTGGCCGAACAGACGCGCGGCAAGGCCCTTGAGGGCTCACGCATCGTGGAGGAGGCTGTTGGCGGCATCCAGGGCATCAGCCGCATGGCCGACGCCCTGCGGGGCGACATGGGCGAGTTGGGCCGGCAAGCCGAGAGCATCGGCCGCATCATGGGCGTCATCTCTGATATCGCGGATCAGACCAATCTGCTTGCCCTTAATGCCGCCATCGAGGCGGCCCGCGCGGGCGAGGCCGGGCGTGGCTTCGCGGTCGTGGCGGACGAGGTGCGCAAGCTAGCCGAAAAGACCATGTCCGCCACGGCGGACGTGGACACGGCCATCCGCCAAATCCAGACCAGCGCCAAGCGTAATATTCAATCCACGGAGGAGACCGCCCAGGCCATTGCTCGCAGCTCCGAGCTGGCCCGCTCCTCGGGCGAGGCTCTGCGCGAGATCGTGGGCCTGGCCGAGCGGACCGCGGAGCAGGTGCTCAGCATAGCCACGGCCTCGGAGCAGCAATCGGCTTCCAGCGAGCAGATCTCCCGCTCCACCGACGAGATCAACCGCATCGCCTCGGAGGCCGCCGACGCAATGATGCAGTCAGCCCAGGCCGTAACACAGCTTGCCGAACTGGCCGGCCGCCTCAACGCAATCATACAGAACATCCAGCGCTGAAGCCGCGCCGCCCAACCATAAGGCGAGATCCCCATTCACACCCAAGGTTGGGCGGCGCGCGATGGCGGACATACCCCTGCGGAAGCGGCACGGCGTTGCATCGGGCCAGGACGTATGCTACTGCCATGGTAACCGAGCTAACCTCAACATCTGCAAGGATATCCCCATGCTCGACCCCAAGAAGTGCACCCTCTACAGCGGCGGAGCGCGCGGCGCAGAGTCCGAGTTCGGAAGGCTCGCCGAGAAGTACGGCATCGAGGAGGTCAACTTCAGCTTCGAGGGACATCAGAGCGAGCGCGCTCGCGGCGTGCGGGCCCTGACCAGCGAGGAGCTCATGCGCAAGGACGTGAGCTTGGCCTATGTGTCCAAGCTCATGAACCGCGCGTATTCGAGCGCGCCCATCTTCCGCAAGGTGCTGCAGTCCATATCCTGGCAGGTCGACAGCGGCCACGAGATCTGGATAGTGGGCGAGGTGTTGGAGGACGGCACGGTCAAGGGCGGCACGGGCTGGGGCGCGGAGTTCGCCAAGATCTGCAACAAGCCCTTGTTCGTGTTCGATCAGCAGAAGAACGGCTGGTTCACGTGGGACGGCGAGCGCTGGAATCCCGTTGCCGATCCGGCCATCACGCACCACCACTTCACCGGCACGGGTACGCGTTTCCTGGAAGAAAACGGCAGACAGGCCCTGGCCGGGCTGTTCTCCCGCAGCTTCTCCAAATAGACCCGGACATTCCGAGTCCATCGGCCTTGAGCGGCTTGCAATTAAACTGAGAGATATCCGCAGGCCCTAAACCATCTCCTGGCATTCTCCGGGGTGATCAGGTTCAGGGCGGGTGCGATCGCCTTGTACAGAGCCTCCCCGGTGCGGATCTTGGCACCTCGGAGGCTCTCTTTTAGAGCAGACTGCTTTTAAAGCACTTTGCAATTAAGCTGAGAATACCCACAGGCTTTGAACCATCCTCTGGCATTCTCAGGAGTGATCAGGTCAAGGGCTGCTGCGAT
>NZ_AULZ01000023.1 GCF_000422545.1 Desulfocurvibacter africanus subsp. africanus DSM 2603 | reverse complement strand
GGCGTCCAGCCCAGCTTGGTCCTTGCCTTGGAAGGATCGCCCAAAAGCGACTCGACTTCCGTGGGCCGAAAGTAGCGCGGGTCCACGGCCACGAGTTCCATGCCGGGCACAAGATTCGCGTGCACTTGGCAGGAGCCGTTCAGCTTCTCGCGCAGAAGCGCCTCATCGAAGCCGGCCACCACGCCGGTTTCTTCCAGGCCCTTGCCGCGCCAGTCGAGCTCGATGCCAAGCTCGGCCGCGGCGATGGTCACGAACTGCCTGACCGAGAACTGCCGGCCGGTCGCGATGACATAGTCGTCGGGCGTGTCCTGCTGCAGCATGAGCCACTGCATCTCCACGTAATCCTTGGCGTGGCCCCAGTCGCGCTTGGCGTTCATGTTGCCGAGGAACAATTTGTCCTGCAGCCCAAGCACGATGCGCGAAAGCGCGCGGGTGATCTTGCGCGTGACGAAGGTCTCGCCGCGCATGGGCGACTCGTGGTTGAACAGGATGCCGTTGCAGGCGTACATGCCGTAGGCTTCACGGTAGTTGACCGTGATCCAGTAGCCGTACAGCTTGGCCACGGCATACGGCGAGCGCGGATAAAACGGCGTCTTCTCGGTCTGGGGCGTTTCCTGCACCAGCCCGTACAGCTCGGACGTCGAGGCCTGATAGAAGCGGGTCTGCTTGTCGAGGCCCAGGATGCGCATGGCCTCGAGCAGCCGAAGCGTGCCTAGCGCGTCCGAGTTGGCCGTGTACTCCGGACTCTCGAAAGAGACCTTCACGTGGCTCTGGGCCGCCAGGTTGTAGAGTTCGTCGGGGCGGACCTCCTGCATGACGCGGATGAGGTTCGTCGAGTCGGTCAAATCGCCGTAGTGCAGGATGAGCCGGCGGCTCTCCACGTGCGGGTCCTGGTACAGGTGGTCGATGCGGTCGGTGTTGAACAGCGAGGAGCGGCGCTTAAGTCCGTGCACCTCGTAGCCCTTGGCGAGCAGAAGCTCGGCCAGGTATGCACCGTCCTGGCCCGTTATTCCCGTGATGAGCGCTTTCTTCATATGCGAAGCCATCTCCTTCCTTTATTGAATGCGGAAGCATTGCAAGTGCCAAGCCAGCCTGTAACGGCCTGGCCCGTGCGAGCCGGATTGTAATCTGCCTGTATCAGCCCCTCCCCCCTCACGCCGGTGCCGCGAACTTGGCGCATGGCGTTCCAGGCCAAGCATCGTCCGACACAATCCGCCTAGTCTAGCCTCGGCGCAAGTGTCCTCGAATTATTAATCACACTCTGGAATCACTTTTGTCGAAACTGGTCAGGATGCTTAACCCGTTACGGCTGCCTTGCGAGCGTACCTCGCCTGTCAAAGGCCGACAAGCCGGGCACGGGCGGTCCGCATGTACCCGGAAACCGCCTCAAGGACCACGGATACGGCCTGCCGGCATGCAAACACGGCAAGCACGCGAGAAAAATGGCGCGACGTGCCGGACGGCAAAGGCAGCTCGTGTTCCTTGCGGCATGCGTCCATGAAGGAAACCTGTTGCTCGCGGAATGGTGTTATGTAGTATTGAAACATGCTGCCCGCCCTTATCCGACCTGCTCCCCGATCCCAGGAAGAGACGTCGGGGTTTCCCATACTCCGGGAGGACCTGAACTGTTGGCGCTTGGCCAAGTGTTCGCGCGCGGCTTTCCTGGTGGACGGCGCCGACTATTTCCGGGCGTTCGTGGCAGCCTGCGAGACTGCCCGGCGCAGCATCTACATCGCCGGCTGGGATATTAACAGCCGCGTCAAGCTGCTGCGCGGCCTGCCCAGGGCCGAGGACGAGGAAAAATACCGACTCGGGAACTTCCTCAACCATCTGGCGCGCAACAGGCCGGGATTGCACATTCATATCCTGGATTGGGATTTCGCCATGCTCTACGCCATGGAGCGGGAGATGCTGCCGGTGGTCAAGCTTGGCTGGGCAACGCATCACAGGGTGCACCTGGTCATGGACGATGACCACCCGCTGACCGCCTCCCAGCACCAAAAGATCGTGGTGGTGGACGACTGCCTGGCCTTTTCGGGTGGCCTGGACCTTACGCACAGCCGCTGGGACACGCCCGAGCATGCCCCGACCGACCCGCTGCGCATGACGCCCGGCGGCACGCACTACCCGCCGTTCCATGATGTGCAGATACTCGTGGACGGCGATGCCGCGGCCTGTCTGGGCGAACTTTTCCGCCAGCGTTGGATCTGGGCCAAGGGCAAGCGTCTGCCGAAGCCGGAACCCAGGAAGGATTCGCCATGGCCCTGGGGCGTGCCCGTGCATGCGCGCGACACCCGTATGGGCATCAGCCTGACCTTGCCGGCATACAAATTACGCAAGCCCGTGCGCCAAGTGGAGCGGCTCTTCAGGGATTCCATTGCCGCGGCCAAGCGCTATATCTACATCGAGACCCAGTACTTCACTTCCGACGCCGTATGCGGATTCCTGTGCGAGAGCCTGAGACGGCCGCTAGGCCCGGAAATCATGCTGGCCGTGCCCTTCCGAAGCCCGGGCTGGCTGGAGCAGGGAGTCATGGACGGCCTGCGCGTGCGCGTCCTGGACCGACTGCGCGAGGCTGACCATCACGGCCGACTGCGCGTCTACTATCCATACGTGCCCGACCTGGACCACGGCGCCAGCATGCACCTGCATTCCAAAGTCATGATCGCCGACGACTGCTTCCTGCGCATCGGCTCGGCCAACCTGAGCAACCGCTCCATGGGCCTGGACAGCGAGTGCGACCTGGCCCTGGAGTGCATTCCCGGCGACCCTGACGGAGAAGCGTTGCGGGAGGCCATATCCGGCCTGTTACATCGCTTGCTTGGCGAACACCTGGGCGTGCCGCCCGGACTCGTGGCAGCAGGCCTGGAAGAGACCGGTTCGCTCATCGCCACGGTGGAGGCCCTGCGCAACGAGGGCCGCAGCCTGCGCCCCCTGGAGTCCGCCGCCCCCGAGTGGGTGGACCCGGATATTCTGGATCATTCACTGCTAGATCCCGAAAAACCTATGGCCATGGACAGGCTGATCGACATGTTCTTCTTCGACACGCCCGAGCCCACAAGGCGCTGGCGGGCGGCCTACGTGCTGCCAGCCCTACTGCTGCTTGCGTTTATCGGCCTGGCCTTGGCCTGGAAGTTCGGACCCTTGGCCGAATGGCTCGACCTGGACAGCCTCACGGCCTTGGGCCGCAGCCTGCGCGGCTCTCCCCTGGAGCCGCTGCTCGTGCTCGGAGCCCTGACCGTGGGCAGCGTGCTCATGGTTCCGATCACGCTCATGCTGGTGGCCGTGGCCCTGCTGTATGGTCCCATCACCAGCTTCGCCTATGCTTTCAGCGGCAGCCTGCTCGGAGCCATTGCCGGATACTTGCTGGGCGGACTGCTCGGCAAGGACCCGCTGCGCAACCTGGCGGGCAGGCGCATCAACCGCCTTAGCCGGGCCATGGCCCGCCAAGGAGTGTTGGCCATGGCCCTCGTGCGCAACCTGCCCGTGGCGCCCTTCGGATTGGTCAACCTCATCGCCGGGGCCTCGCACATACACTTCCGCGACTATCTGCTCGGCACTGCTCTGGGCATGCTCCCCGGCGTGCTGGCCATCACATTGCTGGGCGACAGCCTGGGCCGGCTTATCCGCCAGCCGAGCTGGACCAACGTGCTCCTGGCCCTGGCCGTCATCGGGTGCATCCTGCTGGCCGCTTGGTGGCTGCGTCGCCGCCTGGCGCAACGGGAGCAGGAGCAGGCGTGAGCGCAGCCGGGGACGATTGTGCTCGCTTGCCCTCACGCGGTCTTGCGTGTAGATTCCGCCCAACCTATCCACCGGTTCGGCAGGCAATCAATTCCCATGCTTGAGCTTCTGCGCATACGCAACTTGGCCCTCATCGACGACCTGGAGCTGGAATTCGCCCCAGGGCTCAATGCCCTGACCGGCGAAACCGGCGCAGGCAAGTCGTTCATTCTGCGCGCCGTCAACTTTCTCACCGGCGACAAGCTGACGCCCGACATGGTCCGAGCCGGCCGGGATAAGGCCATGGTCGAGGCTTTGTTCGTGGTCGAAGGCGTGGAATGCGTCATCCGCCGCGAGTTGGCCGCGGACACGGGCCGCAGCCGCCTGTATGTCAATGACCGCCTGAGCAGCCTGGAAACCGTGGAGAGCCTCAAGGCCGGACTGGTGCTGCACACCAGCCAGCACGGCCAGCAGAAGCTGCTCTCGCCCGCCTACCAGTCGCGCATGCTCGACGCCTTCCTGCCCGACAAGTCGTTGCTGGGCGAACGCGACCGGCTGCGCGACCGGCTGCGCGCCGTGGCCGGCCAACGCAAGGAGCTGCTCGACCGCGTTGGCTCCCTGTCCGCCCAGCGCGAATTCCTGGATTTCCAGAGCCGCGAGATCGCCAAGGTCAACCCCAAGCCCGGCGAGGAAGACGAGCTGACCGCCAAGCGCCAGGCCCTCAAGGACCGCACCGGCGCGCGCCAGGCCCTGGATGGTGCGCTGAGCCTGCTGCACGGTCAGGGCGGCGACGGGCTGCTTGCGCAGTTCGACCGCCTGGGCCGTCAGGTGCGCGGACTGGTCGCGGCCGTGCCCGACCTGCGCGAGGAAGCCCAGGTGCTGGACGACTTCCGCCTGCGCCTGGGCGAGCTGGACGGACGGCTGCGCCGCTGCGACCTGCGCGCCGCGGCCGGCGACCTGGAGGCCGTGGACGCCCGCCTCTTCGAGCTGGCTCAGCTCAAGCGCAAACTCAAGCGCGACCTGGACGGCATCGTGCATTTGCAGCAGGAGCTGCGCGAGAACCTGTCCTTCCTGGACGAATCCGGCCTGGACCTCAAGCGCCTGGACAAGGAGGAGCAGGAGCTGGCCGATGCGCTGCAGGCCGTGCTGGCGCGGCTGCACGCCGATCGACGCCAGGCCGCCACAGGGCTCAAGGCCGACCTGGAGACGGAACTCAGGCAGCTCGGTTTCTCGGAGCACGTGCGCGTGGAGATCGATTTCGAGCCGCACGAGATTTTCCCCGGCATCAGCGAGGAACGCGCCCGCGTACTGTGGGTGCCCAACCCCGGCCAAGCGCCTCAGCCCCTGGACAAGATCGCCTCGGGCGGCGAATTGTCGCGCTTTCTGCTGGCCCTGGTGGGCTTGCTGACCCAGGCCGAGCAGCCCACGCTCATCTTCGACGAGGTGGACGCAGGCATCGGCGGCCTGACGCTGGGAACCGTGGCGGAACGCCTCAAGGCCCTCTCGCGCCGCCAGCAGATCATCCTCATCACCCACTGGCCGCAACTGGCGGCCAAGGCCGACCGTCACTTCCAGGTGCGCAAGGAGGTCGAGGCCGGCCAGACCTACACGCGCTGCGGCCAGCTTTCCGAGGCCGACATCTTCGAGGAGCTCTCGCGCATGGCTGGCGGCGGCGACCAGGGCCAGGCTCTGGCCCGCGAGCTGCTGAGCTAGGTAAAGCGCATAATCAAGATCAAGTTAACACCTTCCGCGCAGCTCCTCACGAGCCTGCCTTCTGCCTCCACACTTCGACCAGCACGCGATCCAGCTCCTCGATATTGATGGGTTTGGCTAGGTAGGCGTTCATGCCCACGCCGAGGAATCGTTCCCGGTCGCCCTTGAGCGCGCAAGCCGTGAGGGCCACGATGGGCACCGCAGGGTCCACTCCCGGCGGCGGATTGCCACGGATGGCTCTTGTGGCCTGCTCGCCGTCCATGCCGGGCATGCGCACATCCATGAGCACGAGATCGAAACGCTCGCCGGCCAAGGCTTGCAGGGCTTCGCTGCCCGTGCGCACGGTATGCACGGAGTGCCCCCGCTCCTGCAGCAAGCTCTTGGCTAGATAGCGGTTGATCTCGTTGTCCTCGGCCACGAGAACACGCATGGACGGTGCTCCTTGGGGCGCGGGTTGCGACCCGGAGGGCTGCACGCGGCTTGAAGCGGAGACTACAAGCCGGGCAGTGAACTGAAAGCAGCTGCCCTTGCCCGGCTCGCTCTCTGCCCACAAACGTCCACCCATGAGATCGACCAGTCTGCGGCAGATGGCCAAACCGAGGCCCATGCCGCCGCGCGTCCGGCCGGTCTGGTCACGTAATTGCCGGAAGGTGTCGAAGACGGATTCGAGCTGGTCGGCCGCTATGCCTATGCCCGTATCCGTCACACGGAAGCGCAGCAGATCGGGTGCGCCGGTCGTATCTGATTCCACAGCCACGGTAATGCCACCTTGCTCCGTGAACTTAAGGGCATTGCTTACGAGGTTGGTTATCACCTGGCGCAGCCGGCCGGAATCGCCGCGCACCATGGCCGGCACTGCAGGGGCTACGGAATGGCACAGGCACAAGCCATTGGCCCGAGCGTCCAGGATCAAAGGCTCCAGAGCCAGGGCCAATTCAGCGCGCAGGTCGAAATCCACACTCTCCAACTCCAGCTTGCGGGCTTCGATCCTGGACAGGTCCAGCAAGTCGTTGACTAGATCCCGCAGGGCTTGGCCAGAGCGCAGCACCATCTGCAGATATGTGCGCACAGCAGCGCTCGGCTCACTCATGAGCGCAAGCTCGGTCATGCCGAGGACGCCGCCCAGGGGAGTACGCAGCTCGTGGCTCATGCTGGCCAGGAACTCGCTTTTGGCCCGGCTGGCCTCCTCGGCCTCCTGCTCGCTTCGGCGCAAGGCCAATTCGGTGCGCACACGCTCGGTGACGTCGGTGAGCGAAAAAGCCAGGCCGAGGAGATTGCCGTCCGAACCCGCCACAGGCGCAAGACGCCAGTCCCAGTATGTCGTGCCGCGCTCGGGCTGGGATGCGTAGACAAAAGGCTTGGCCTTGAACGACACGGCCTGCCCGGTATCGCGCACCTTGCGGAAGATGGTCTCGTTCTCGGCATCGGGGAAGAGTTCGAAGTGGTTGCGGCCCATGATTTCTTCACGGGAGTAGCCGCAGCCGCATACATACGCCTCGTTTGCGTAGCGAAAGGTGAAATCCGGGGCCAGGAAGGCGAGCTGGACTTCGGTGTGCTCCACCAGGGCGCGCAGCACAGCCAGCTCTTCAGGAAGGCTAAGCAGGGAACTCTCCACAGTCATTCTCCAGGGCTGTCATTGCCGATCAAGACGACCTGCGGATGTCTTGTCGGGGGTACGATATGAACATCGACTGAGAGAAGGGCGCGATGCCGGAGTTTGTCAAAGACGAACCACGGCACATTCAGAAGCCTTAATAGGAAAAAGTTCACAAGCTTTTAATTATTATTCCTGGAAAAAGATAGAGAGCGCCGCTGAAAGCGCTCTGCTCCTGTCCTGCACGCAAGACGAGCGCAACGGAGAGGCAGGACATGGCGATAACAAGCATGCGCCTTGTTCAAGTCATCGATCACTGAGTCCTGACACGCATAGCCGAGTCCATGAGCATCGACGACTTTATTCCAGCAGTTTTGTGGACTGCGGATATGCTGTTTTCATCTGTTGTCGCGTGTGGATGTGGACAAACATGGTGACTCGTGTACTCTACGCTGGATTTATGCCCTGCTCTTTCGGGAGCAAACTGCCGAAACAGCGTCATCAGTCAAAGCAAGACGCGGCTTGGCAGCCCTTTCGGAGCTGCGAGAGAGTGCGGATGGCGGGCAGGGCGTACAACCAGGAGGCTTGCGAATGCTCATGCGCACCGTTGTAAATAGCATCGTGCTGCTTGCGCTCGTTCCTGCCGGGGCATGGGCGGGCGCCAAAATTCCCATCGACGACGAAGCGTCCATCGAAATCGGCTATCTGCTGCAGACGCAGTACCGCTATGCGAACCTTAACCTGGACACGGGCACGGAGGACGGCAACCACGACTTCATCCTGCGCCGTGGCCGTCTGCGCCTGGCCGCCACGCTCACGGAGGACATCGGCCTCTTCCTGCAGACTGAGGCCACGGCCGGCATGAACGGCGGCCCCACGGTACGGCTCATTGACGCTTTCGGCACCCTGCGTCTGGCCGAGCCGGCCGTGCTCTATGCGGGCGAGCACATGGCTCCGGCCGGCCGGGAAATCACCACCAACCCGGCGACCCTGCTGACCATAGATCGGCCGGCTATCACCAATTACAACCTGACCTGGGGCCTCGGCGCCAGGCCGCAGTTCAACACCGCCGACTACCCGGACGGCGACCTGGGCCTGGAAGGCCGAACCAATGTGCGCGACATCGGGGCCACGCTCTTCGGCGCGCTCTCGACCAGCGAGAAGCTGCACTTCAAGTATTACGCCGGATTCTATGAAGGCGTTGATGAGGCTCCCGAGGACAGCGCCTCGCCGCGCTTCACGGCCAGGATACAAGCCAACCTGTTCGACCCGGAGCCGGACTACTACAACCTGGGCACGTACCTTGGAGAAAAGCGCACCGTGGCCCTGGGCACGTCCGTGGACCTGCAGAACGATATCGCCAGAGACGAGGACACAGGCAGGAACGTAGATTATCGCTGGTGGGAACTGGACCTGTTCGTGGAGCATGCCCTGGGGCCGGGCAGCGTGACCATGGAGTGGATCTACCAACTCCTTGAGCTGGATAGCGCGAGGGCGCTGCTGGAGGCCGAAAACGTCACCCGGGACGCCCGGCGCACCGAAGGCCAGGGCTTCGCCACGCAGGTGGGCTACTACCTTGAGAAGTACAAGCTCCAACCCTGGGCAGGCTACGAGCTATGGGATACACGGGCCCCTGGAGACGCCGGCGGCTTCCGCGCGGCCAGGGTCGGCCTGAACTACTACCTCCGAGGCCAAAACGCCAAGCTCTACGCGGGCTATGAGCATTTCAGGGCCGAACAAAGCATCGGCGAATCGGACGAGGATACGCTGCACACAGTACTGCTCGGGCTGAGCCTGTACTACTAGGCTGCCGTAACCGGGAGAGGGCGCTGCCCTCTCCCGGGCCCACTCCCGCCAGGGGAATGATTCCCCTGGACCCCTCGTGTTTTCTCACTGGATGACTTCGGGCGCGGTGTTCGGCTGCCGGCTACTGCATCCTACATAAGAAATGGGTCCCAAGGGGCCGTGCCCCTTGGTGGGTGAGAGTCTGAGAGAAGGCAACGCCCTCTCTCAGTTTATCTGCGAATTGCTCCGGTGGCCTTGAAGCCGCTTCCCCGCTCTGATCACCATCATTCGTTTTCCTGACCTGACGGATCGCGCCCACGCAGCTCTTGACCTGTGAAGCTGGCTGCCATATAAACATATGAACGATTGCTCATATGAAGAGGCGTTCATGAATTCCACTGAAAGCGACGTCTGCCAAGTCACCTGCGTCCATGCCGAGCGTATCAACGAAGTGCGCCGCGACATGGCCGCCGAGGCCGATCTGCAGGCCCTGTCCGAACTGTTCAAGGTCCTGGGCGATATGACCCGCGTGCGCATTCTGGAAGCCTTGTCGCTGGCCGAGCTGTGCGTGTGCGACCTGGCCGAGATCCTGGCCCTGAGCCAGAGCGCCGTATCGCACCAGTTGCGCCTGCTGCGCGCGGCCAAGCTCGTCAAATACCGCCGCGAAGGCAAGAACGCCTACTACTCCCTGGACGACGAACACGTGGCCCACCTCTTTGCCGAGGCGCTGGACCACATCAAGGAAGACCGATGAATCTTCTCGCCCGCATCCTGATGGAGTCCTGGTCCATCCTGCTGGACTCCGCCCCTTATGTCCTGTTCGGCATGCTCATGGCCGGGCTGGTCAAGACCTTCTTGCCCGAGAACTTCGTGGCCAGGCACCTGGGCGGCAAGTCCGCGGGCTCGGTGCTCAAGGCCTCACTCATGGGCGTGCCCCTGCCCCTGTGCTCCTGCGGCGTGGTGCCAGCGGCCCTGGGCCTGCGCAAGCAGGGCGCCGGCAAGGGCGCCACCGCCGCCTTCCTGATCTCCACGCCCGAGACCGGCGTGGACTCCATCGCCATCACCTGGGCCCTGCTGGACCCGATCATGACCGTTGTGCGGCCCGTGGCGGCCTTCGTCACCGCCACCATCACCGGCATCCTGGTCAACCTGCTGCCCGACAACCCGCCCGCGCTGGAGAGCCTCGCGCCGGAGATCAAGGCCGGCGGCGGCTGAGGCTGCAAAGGCTCCTGCGGCCTGGACGGCTCGCAACTTTCCTCCGCCCCCGAACAGATCATTGCGCCCCGCAAGCCCTTTGGCACGCGTTTGGCCGAATCCCTGCGCTTCGCCTTCGATGACCTGGCCGCGGACATCGGCCCCTGGCTGCTGCTGGGCATCGGCATCGCCGGGCTCATCAGCGCGCTCATCCCGGCCGGGTTCATCGAGCAGCACCTGGGCTCGGGCATCGTGCCCATGCTGATCATGCTCGGCGTGGGCATGCCCATCTTCGTATGCGCCACATCCTCCACACCCGTGGTCGCGGCCCTGGCGGCCAAGGGTTTGTCGCCCGGCGCGGCCCTGGTATTCCTGCTGGCCGGACCCGTGACCAACGCCGCCACGGTGACCGTGCTCGGCCGTATTCTGGGCCGGCGCATCACGGCCGTGTACCTGGCGACAATCGCCGTGGTTTCGCTGGGCATGGGCCTGGCCGTGGACTGGCTTTACGTGTCCCTGGCCCTGGACATCTCGGGATGGGTGCGCGAGGCGGGCGTCGAGGAAGGCGGCCACGTGGCCCTGGCCTCGGCCGTGATCCTGCTCCTGCTCGTGCTGCGGGCCGTGCTGCCCTCGGGACGGCACGGCCACGCCAAGGTCTAGGTCAACTCATCAAGCGGATTGCATGCCGCCTTCGCGCCGGACCTGGACACCGATCCGGCGGCGTGAGCGACATCCGCGCCAGTAGTGACCGCATCTGTAGGGAAGCTTCAAAGGAAGGCCCTGGGCTTACCGCCCAGGGCCTTCGCTCTCAATTCCACTCTCCCGGACTTATTCAGTGCTTTTTTCACCTGACCCAATCCGCGTCAGAACACGCTCAAACTCCTCCAGGTCGATGGGCTTGGACAGGTAGTCGTCCATGCCGACGGCCAGAAAGCGCTCCCGGTCGCCCTTGAGGGCATAGGCGGTCAGGGCCACGATGGGAATGCGCGGGTTCCCAGCCTCACCGGCCCGGATACGTCTGGTGGCCTCCTCGCCGTCCATCACAGGCATTTGCGCGTCCATGAGCACAAGGTCGAAAGCTTCCTTGGCAAGCGCCTCTAGGGCCTGTTTGCCGTTATCGGCCGTGACGATCTCGTGTCCGCGAAGCTTGAGCAACTCCACGGCCATGAAGCGGTTGATCTCGTTGTCCTCGGCCAGCAGGATCCTGAGCGGCTTGGCCCGGCCCTGGGCAATGCCTTCGCCGAGGGGCTCGGCCGGGATGGCCTCCTTCGAAACGGTCTGGAGCAGCAGGGAAACCGTGAATGTGCTCCCTTGGCCCAGAGTGCTCCTGACATCGATCCTTCCGTGCATGAGGTCAACAAGCTGCTTGGTGATGGTCAGGCCCAGGCCCGTGCCGCCGAACTCGGCGTCTTGCGCTCCCCTCGTGAAGGGCTCGAAGATGCGCGATAGTTTTTCGGGCGCGATGCCGATGCCGGTGTCGCGAATCGAGAAGACAAGGCTGACCAGGTCCGCTCGCCGGTGTTCTCCCTGCTCTTGATCTTGCTTCAACACTTCGGCCGTGACGAACACCGCCACCTCACCCTCGCGCGTGTACTTCACGGCGTTGCCCACGAGGTTGGTCAAGATTTGTCTCAAGCGGCCTTCGTCTCCAACGAGATGCTTCGGCACACTCGGGTCCACATGCGTCTTGAAGCGCAACCTCTTTTGTTCGGCCTGGGAGCCCTGGATGGCAAACAGGTTCTCCAACATCTCGCGCAGCCCAAAGACGCTCTTTTCCAGCTCCACGTGGCCGGCCTCGACCTTGGACAGGTCGAGGATGTCATTGACGATGTCCAGGAGGTTGACGGCCGACTTCTTGGCGTACCCGAGGTACTCGCGCGACCTGGCGTCCTTGCAGCCCATGAGGGCCAGTTCGACCATGCCCATGATGCCGTTCATGGGCGTGCGGATTTCGTGGCTCATGTTGGCCAGGAATTGGCTCTTGGCGCGGTTGGCCTCCTCGGCCGCGTCCTTGGCCCTGCGCAGTTCCTCCTCCAGGTGCTTGAGCGAGGTGATC
This sequence comes from Desulfocurvibacter africanus subsp. africanus DSM 2603, assembly GCF_000422545.1. Classification (NCBI taxonomy): domain Bacteria; kingdom Pseudomonadati; phylum Thermodesulfobacteriota; class Desulfovibrionia; order Desulfovibrionales; family Desulfovibrionaceae; genus Desulfocurvibacter; species Desulfocurvibacter africanus. The sequence continues at coordinate 57,269 of NZ_AULZ01000023.1, read as the reverse complement.
TCGCGGCTGATCGTGAGCACGGAATCGACACCGCCGTCGCGCGAAGCCTCGGGGGCAAACATTGTCTGGAAGTGCTTTGTTCCAACTGGCGTCTCCCAAAACCATTCCAGAGTCTGCTCCTGACCGGTCTTGCCCACCTCATGGACAGCTTTCGCGATGGAGCACTGCAAGTCCTTGGGCAGGCCGAGTTGCCCGATCCGCTTGCCTATAAAGGCCTCGGGCGGAACGCCTACAGCGTGCTCGATGCGTGGATTGACGTAAAGGTAATGCAGGTCCGGGCTGTAACGCACGATTATGTCCGGCGAGTTCTCGGCCAGGGCCCGATATTGGACCTCTCTATTGCGCAAGGCCTCTTGGGCGCGGCGCTCCGCGCTGATGTCCTCGACCACGGCGATGGCCGAGATGATGCGGCCCGAGGCGTCTCGCACCGGTACGGCCGCATTGCGGATGGTCTTGCGCGAACCGTCGAAGCACTCGATATCGATGATTTCGTTCATTGATGTTTCGCCGCGCTTGAAAGCCCGGGCAAAGGCCCATTCGCGGGCCTCGATGCGCCTGCCGCTGTCGGCCCACCAGCCCTTGTACTCGTTGAGCCGGTCCAGGGGCACGCGGCGCGCGCCGCTCCAAATGCGCTCGCCCGCAGGGTTGACGCGCGCGATGCCACCATGTTCGTCGGCGATGAACACGCCCACGGGCAGGGCGTCCAGAACCCTGGAGAGCAAATCCTCGCTCTCTCGCAGGGCCTGCTCGGCCCGCTTGCGCTCGGTGATGTCGCGAAGAATGGTGCTTGTGCGGAGGTTCCCATCCATGGAGGTGAAGACGCCCGAGGATCCCTCGGTTGGAAAGATCGTGCCGTCCTTGCGTCGGCTTCTGAATACGCCTTTCGCTCTGCCGGTCTGGATCCGCTCCTCCAGGAAGGCTTCCAGCCTGGGGTCCGAGGTGTCCACAAATGCGGAGCGCCCTTTCTCGATGAGCTCCTCCTCAGTCGCGCCGTACATCTCCTGCGCCGCTTTGTTCGCGGCCAGGATCGAACCATCCGGGGAGGTGAGCAAGACCGCGTCCTGGCTTGCCTCGAAAAAGGAGCGGTAGCGCGCCTCGCTCTCGCGCAGGGCCTCTTCAAGCTGCTTGCGCTTTTCCGTTTCGATCCAAGTGAGCACCCCGCCGGTGATCGTGCCCTCTTTATCGCGTATCGGTCCGGCATTGATGAGGACCGGCATCTTCTCGCCGTCCGGCCGGAGGATGATCCACTCCTCTTCGCGCACGTTCTCTCCGGTGGTCATGGCGCGAATCAGAGGCAATTCGCCATTCTCGGCCTGAGTAACGCCATCAGGATGAAAGACCTTCCATTCCTTCATGACTTCGGGTCCGGTGCAGCCCAAAATAGCTTCGCGCGGCCGATCAAAAAGCGACAGCCCATGACGACTGATGGCGCGGATCGAGGCATCCGGGACTTCGGCGATGATCAAGCCCTCGGGGATATATTCGAAAATGGATTTCAGGAGCTGCTCGGACTTCTCCGCCTCAGCCAGGCGCTTCCGCAAGCGAGCATTTTGCTCCTGGGCGCGCTTTAACGCCTTCTCCATTTCATTCTTTGACATTGCTGCCAGAGGCAAAGGGCATAGCTCCTGACTGGTTTCAGGTGGTAGACAATAGTATTTCGTATAACCACACTAATGGACGAAGCCAGTGCAAGACAACAAATCATTGTTCAGTCAATTAAAAAGGAACGGAAGCATCACCAGGAAATATGTCGAGCCGCCGGACTGACTTCGCTGTCGTCTTGCCTCCAGGTACGCAGCCCCTTACTTGTTAGCCTGCAACGGCTCGTAATTATGCTCATATTGTGCAAAACGCCCTCGAAATATCCCTCCTGACCCGCTAAACCGGCTCACATCAGCTGGATCAACATCGCCCGCGTAGGTCACTTCAAGGCCATGAATGGCCAGGAAGTGGACCTTACCTAAAAGAAGTTAGCCAAGGTTGCCGCCTCCTACGACCCGGCCAAGCGCCAGGCCCAGCTCGTCTTCGTCCATCCGGCCCTGCTCGACCCGGCCTTAGCTGGGTCGAGCAGGTTCACGCGGCAAGAGCGATTGGGCCGTGTTGATGGAGGCTGGAGGATTCGAGCGCTGGGTCATCGATTTCAGCAACCCGCATAGCGGTGTCCCAGCCAAGAAGTGGGACGCCGGGGCGTCAAGCTGGACGATGTTTTCGAGGCGCTTACGGCCATACGGGAGCCCCTGAAAGCCGAGGGCTACGGCGGCGAGGTCGAGACCCAGGCCTTGGGCGACGTGTACAACGTGCTCTTCGGCTTGGCCGAGAACTCCAGGACCACGGCCAAGATCCGTGTGGAGATCACGGACCAGGGCATCAACATCGGCGGCTTTCTGATCAGGCGGCGAGCCGGGAAGTACCGCGACCCCGAGATGAGGCGGATGCAGGCCGTGGCGCCGGCCAAGAGCGTGCGCATGGTGGCCAAAAACGAACCGCGCGGATTCACGGGTCCAGGGGCGTGCCTTATCCGAGAATGACCTTGGCAGGTGAGGGCACGGAAGAGGGCAGCGCCCTCTTCCGGCTTTTTAGAGCATTTTGCTTTTGAAAATGCTCTGCAAGCCATGCGTCGGCATGGCTTGCCGCCCCGCAGGCGTAGGCGGAATGTAATTCCGCCGTCAACGCCGAAGGGAGCGTCTAAAATGCAAAATGCTTTAGTCTTTGATCTCCACCGTGATCCAGTCGGCCTCGTTGTTGCGCAGGGTGAGCGTGAAGTCCAGGATGCGCAGGGCCACCGGGTCCTTCAGGGGCGCACGGCCCACAACCTCAACAGTCACGCCGGGCACCAGGCCCATGTCGCGGATACGGCGGCCAAGCTCGCCCGAGGCCTTGACGGATCTGACCACGGCCTTCTGGCCGACCTTGAGCGAACGCAGCGCTTGCTGTGTGGGCATAAACGCTTTTGCTTCCTAGCTGTTTTGGTTGTCGGCAGGCTCTCGGGAGCCGCAGCCGCATGACGTGCAGGAACCCTTGGGTTGGCCGCCCGAATTGCTTGGGTTCACGGATCTGAGCGGCTCCAGCCTGGGCTTGCTGTCGGAGCAGCCGCACGAGCCCCCGCAGCCCGAGCAGCAGGACGCGCCCTGTCTTGCCCGCCAAAACCGCCAAATAACGTACATCGCGGCCAGGGCCAGTATGATAATAACAATAGCTGTTTGCATGGTATCGCTCTTTCTTGGGCTACTCGACGCGCGAAGCCAATACTTGGCTGGCCAGGCCCTGTCCCAGCACGAGGCTGGAGCCGCGCACGCGGATGCGCAACGGGCCGGGTCCGCCGGAATCGATCTCCAGCATGACGCCGGGCGTAAGGCCCAAGGCACACAGGCGGCAACGCGCATGGTTGCAGGAATCAAAATTGACCACCTTGACCCGGCTGCCTGCCGCGAAGCTGGTTAACGGTTGCGCTTGCGTCATGGATGAGAGCCTCTGTTGAATATGCTTATATTTTCAATAATAAGGATGATGATAATCATTGTCAATCAAGTCCTGGACGCCTCTGCTTCCTCCAAATCGACGCTTCCATGATGCAGGCAGGCGCCTGTGAAATTCAGGGGCGGGATAATCGGGCAGGCATGCAAGGGACAGCGGTCTCGTGGCCCTCGAAAGGCTTCCGACGTATCGGCTAGTCTTTCTCCTGTTCCTTGCGCCTGCACTTGGAACAGATGCCGTAGAGGTCCATCTTGTGACCGGTGAGCACGAAGCCCAGCTTGCGAGCCAGTTCCTCTTGCAGCTTCTCGATGCGCTCGTCGAGTATCTCCTCGGTGCGTCGGCAACGCACGCAGATGAGGTGATCGTGGTGTTCGCGGCCGTGCTTGGGCTCGTAGCGGGTCACGCCTTCGTCAAAACGCACGGCCTTGGCCAGGCCGGATTCGGCCAGAAGCTTCACGGTGCGGTAGACCGTGGCCTGACCCACGGAAGGGTCGAGCTGTCGTACGCAGTCGTACAGTTCCTCGGCGGCCAAGTGCCCGCCATGCTCCAGAAACACCTCCAGAATGAGCCGCCGTTGCGGAGTCATGCGCAAGCCGTGCTCGGCCAGGAACTCCGAGAATAACTCCAAGGGATTCTCTTGCGTACTTGATGTCATGACAGCTCACTTGCCGGTGGTGTTGGCTGTGGGTCTGGTTATCCTTGTTGATAAGAGCTGTCAATTGCGCAGGCCCTCCCTCGCCCGCATCCTCGGTACAAGAGCGAAACTCGCACGGAACCGGCGAGCACTTCCAGCTGGGCGGTCGAAATGTTACAGCTCCATGTCAGACCCAAGCGGCTCCAAACCAAGGGAATCGGGGTCCGATAAATCCAAGCGTCGCCAATTTGCCATGTATCTTCCGTCAAATCGTAACGAAACCGTGATGAAAGCTGAGTTCAAACGCTGAGAGGCAAACATGGCCAAGGAAACGATACTTATCGTCGAGGACGACGAGGATATCCTGCAGCTCATCAAGTTCAATGTCGAAAGCGCGGGATATGACGCCATCACGGCCAGCGACGGGCTGGAAGCCCTGAACAAGGCCCGGCGTCACATGCCGGACCTGATCCTGTTGGATCTCATGCTGCCCGGAATGGACGGCTTCGAGGTATGCAAGGAACTCAAGCGCGGCTCGGAGACGGGCCGGATTCCCATCCTCATGCTTACGGCGCGCGGCGAGGAAGTGGACCGCATCGTGGGGCTGGAGCTAGGCGCCGACGACTACGTGGTCAAGCCTTTCAGCCCGCGGGAAATCATCTTGCGCGTGCGCGCCGTGCTGCGGCGCAACAAGGGCGAGGAGGACGTCCGCCAGAGCTGGCGCCGCGAGAGGCTCAGCGTGGACATGGAAGCGCACAGGGCGGAGATCGACGACCAGGAGCTGCTGCTCACGGCCACGGAGTTCAAGCTGCTGTCCGAACTCATCCGCAATCCCGGCCGGGTGCTGACCCGCGAACAGCTTTTGAACACCGTCTGGGGCTACGAGTTCGAAGGATACGCCCGCACGGTGGACACGCACGTGCGCAGGCTGCGCCAGAAGCTCGGTGACTACGCCAAGTTCGTGGAGACAGTACGCGGCGTGGGCTACAGGTTCAAAGAGTAGGATATGCCGCAAAGCTTCTCCTTCAGGTCCCGCCTGATCCTGTCCTTCATCGTCGTCATCGCCCTGTCCCTGCTGGTGTCCACGTGGTATTCGCGCCACGTCATCGGCAAGGATCTCCTGGACGAAGCCAAGCAGGACACTCTGCGCCAGGTGCGCATGCTCACGCTGCTCCTGGAGCGGGATCTCACCTTCGAGACTCCGGCGGAGCTGCACGCCTGGCTTGTGGAAGTTTCGGAGCGACAAGGCTCGCGGTTGACCTTCGTGGCCGAGAACGGCCGTGTGCTGGCCGATTCCTCAGTTCCCTTCGACCGGGTGCCCCTGCTTGACAACCACGGCCAGCGGCCGGAAATCATCGCCGCGCGCGACCGGGAAGCGGGCGTGGCCATACGCCACAGCGATACCCTGGACAAGAATCTGGTCTACGCCGCCCAGATGGTCAAGCCACGCGGAGGATTGCCTGAGGGGTTCCTGCGCGTGTCCACGGAGCACGCTCACCTGGACGCGCGCCTTGAGCGCACCCTGGGCGGGCTGCTCATCGGCGCTGGCGCGACCTTCGCCCTGGCCGCGCTCATCAGTTTCCTGCTTGCACGACAGCTTTCGACGCAAGTCGGCACCATGAGCAACATGGCCGAGGCCATCGGCAAGGGCAACTACTCCCAACGCCTGCGCCTCTATCCGGGCAAGGAATTCTCTCCCCTGGCCAAGTCCATCAACCGCATGGCCGAGAGCATCCAGATCCAGATCGAGACCATCACGGTGCAGAAGCAGCAGCTCGTTGCCATCCTGGACAACATGAAGGAAGGCGTCATGCTGCTCTCGGCGGACGGCCGCATCCAGGCCGTCAACCGAGCCATGACGCTCATTTTCCCAGGCATCGAGCACTGCCAGGGCAAGACGCCCCTGGAGGCCATCATGGACCCGGTCCTGCACCAGGAATGCGAGCGGGCCCTGGAAAACCGTGAGACCGGCGCGCCGGTCTCGCTGCTTCTGGAACCGCGCAGCGGGGTGTTCTACGACGTGGGCATCGTACCGCTGAAGGAAAGCGGCTCCGGCCTCGGCGCGGTGGTCGTTTTCCACGACATCAGCAGGCTCAAGCATCTGGAGCGCGTGCGCCGGGATTTCGTGGCCAACGTGTCGCACGAGCTGCGCACCCCACTGACCTCCATCAAGGGCTACGCCGAAACCCTGCAGAGCGATCCGGCCGCTTCGCCCCAAGCCAAGGGCTTCCTGAACATCATCGTCAAGAACGCGAACCACATGACCAAGATCCTGGGCGACCTGCTCAACCTTTCCAGGCTGGAGGCCGACCGTCAGGCCTTCGAGCTGGCGCCGGTGGACGCGCAGGCAGCGGTCATGTCAGCCTACCGCGAGTGCGAGTCCTTGGGCCGCGGCCGAGGCGTCGCCCTGGTCTGCCGCATCCCGGAGAAAGCCGTGTTTGTACTCGCGGATTATGATCGGCTGGTGCAGGTGTTCCGTAACCTCATTGAAAACGCGTTGCGCTACAGTCCCGAGCACGGCAGCGTCACCGTGTTCCACCAGACTGGCGACGGCGAAGTCCTGTTCGGCGTGAGCGACCGCGGGCCGGGCATTCCCCGCGACGAGCAGGCCAAGATCTTCGAGCGCTTCTACCGCGTGGAAAAGCACAGATTGAAGATGGGCGGCTCCTCGGGGCTGGGGCTGGCCATCGCCAAGCACATTGTCGAGCGCCACGGCGGCAGGATCTGGGTCGTCAGCCCCGCAACGGGCGAAGACACCGGCGCAACCTTCTATTTCACCATGCCCCCGGCGAGCCAGGACGCGGCCAAGGCCCAGGACTGAGCCCGGAGAACGGAAGTGCACATGCCTCTTACCACAAGCTCGCGAGGAGCCCAATTCATGCCAGCACCAAACAACATAAAGATGGAAGCCCGCAAGCTGGACTTCTATTACGGCGATTTCAAAGCCTTGATGGACATCAACCTCGAGCTCCAGAAATTCCAGGTCACGGCGCTCATCGGCCCCAGCGGTTGCGGCAAGTCCACCTTCATCCGCTGCCTCAACCGTATGAACGACCTCATACCCGGCACGCGCCTGGAAGGCTCCCTGACGCTGGACAACGAGGACATCTACGATCCCAAGGTCGATGTGGTGGACCTGCGGCGCAAGGTGGGCATGGTTTTCCAGAAGCCCAACCCTTTTCCCAAGACAGTATTCGAGAACGTGGCCTACGGCCTCAAGGTCAACGGACTCACGGACAAGGCCTTCATCGCCGAGCGCGTGGAGACGAGCCTGCGCGGCGCGGCCCTGTGGGACGAGGTCAAGGACCGCCTGCACGACAACGCCCTGGGCCTGTCCGGCGGACAGCAGCAACGCCTGTGCATCGCCAGGGCCATGGCCGTAGAACCCGAAGTGCTGCTCATGGACGAGCCGGCCTCAGCCCTTGACCCCATCGCCACGCAAAAAATCGAGGAACTCATCTTCGAGCTGAAGAAGAACTACACCATCATCATCGTCACCCACTCCATGCAGCAGGCGGCGCGCGTGTCGGACATGACCGCCTTCTTCTACATGGGCAAGCTGATCGAAGTGGACCGCACCGAAACCCTGTTCACGCGGCCCAGGAACAAGCAGACCGAGGACTACATCACCGGGCGTTTCGGCTAGGGCCGACCCGAACCGCACAGGGCCTCGACTTTCGGAGGCGCGTCCCTGAACCAGCGCGGTTTGTTGGCGGATTACCGCGACACGCGGCCCGGCTTTGGCCGTTTCGGGATATTCAGGCAGGAGAAACAATGGAAACTCATTTTCATCACCAACTGGAAACCCTCAAGCTGAGGGTCCTGGAGATGGGCGCCCTGGCCGACAAGGCCGTGGAGAAAGCCCTGCGCGCCCTGGCCGAGCGCAACTATGTCCTGGCCGAGGAAGTCATGGAGGGCGACGCGCGGGTCAACGAGCTGCAGTGCGAGGTGGACGAGAGAAGCCTGCGCCTGCTGGCCCTGGACCAACCCATGGCCAAGGACCTTCGCTTTATCGTGGGCAGCATCCATATCGTGACCAATCTGGAACGCGCCGGCGACCAGGCCGTGAACATCGCGGAGCGGGCCGTGCTTTTCGCTCAGCGGCAGCCGCTGGAACGCTACCCCGTGTTCGACGAGCTGGCCGAGATCACCCTGGACATGCTGCGCAAGGCCTTGCAGGCCTATAATACCAGCGACACCGAACTGGCCGCCCAGGTCTGCGCGATGGACGCCCGGGCCGACACCCTGAACCTCAAGGTGCTCAAGCACTACATCGAGTTCATGATCCAGGAGAGCCGTGCCGTGGAGCGCGCCGTGCACATGATCATCCTCGGCAAGTGCCTTGAGCGCATCGGCGACCTGGCCACGAACGTCGCCGAATACGTGCAGTTCATCGTAAAGGGCGTGAACGTAAAGAACTCCTGCCGCCGCACGTAGATCCGCCGGCGCAGGGCAGCCTTGAGGGCATTTTGCTTTTGAAAATGCTCTGCAAGCCATGCGTCGGCTTGGCTTGCCGCTAGCTTCGACGTAGGCGCAATTCACTTGCGCCGTCAACGCCGGAGCGGGCGTCTTAAAAGCCATCTGCTCGAAGTGCCTAGCGAATGCAAAACCGCCTCCGGACATCAATCCGGAGGCGGTTCTTTTTGGCTGAAAGCCTCGAGAAAAGTGGCCGCGTTTGTCCGGCGCTACTCCAACACCAGCCGGGCGTTCTCGTCCGCGAGATCCTCGGGGCCGACCACGACCTGATGGCCGGTGCGGTTTTCCACGAGCACGTTGCCGCGGCATGCCACGCCGCCCTTGAAGCGCACGTCGCCCCTGACAGTGAAAGTGGTGCAGTTGAGCAGCGAAGGCACGCCTGCGGGGAAGCGGTCCTGGAAATCGTCCACTTTCTTGTAGAACGTCGGATCGAGATCGACGAGCACGGGGCTGCGGTTGCGCTCGGGATTGGGCACAATCTCGTAGTCCGTGGAAAGGATAAAGTTGTCGGACATGACGTTGAGCAGGTCGTTGGAGGTCTTGACCGGCGCGAAGCGCGTGCGCGGCACGCGCACGGCCGCGGCCGTGTGGAAGGCTGAAATGGCCGAGCCCATGGCCGTTTCCACCTGGATCACCGGGGGCGAGTCGGGATCGCGCGGGTCCAGGGTCTTGTGGTTGGCGATGAGGTCCAGCGGCATCATGCCGTGATAGGCGAAGACCTTCTCCAGCACCTTAAGGTTGATCCAGATGGAGTTGGTATTGAAGAAGGCGTACTTCTCTATGTTCTGGAATTCGGCGAGCTCTTCATCCGGGCACTGGGCCACCTCGCGCAGGGCCAGGCGGCCGGATTCCTTGACCTTGCATAGATGGCCGCCCTTCTTGTCCGCGGGAGTTCGCTGGGCAACTTCCATGAGGAATGGCAGATCCTCGGAGGCCATGTAGCCCAGGATCTTGAGGTCCATGACCGCGCCCAGGTTGTCCGAGTTGGAAATAAAGGCGTACTCGAAGCCGCTCTCCTCGAGCCGCTTGAGGGTCTTGGAGGTCACCATGGCCGTGTAGAGGTCGCCATGGCCCGGCGGGTTCCATTCGAGCTCCGGGTTCTTGGGCCAGCGCGCGGGCAGGAACGTGTCGCGCATGATCTTGGGGTACATGTGCTGGATGAAGGCCAGAGGCACGCGGGTGCGTCCGTTGTCAAAGCCCTCGATGGCCAGCATGGAATCGCTGTGCGTGTGAAAGCTGTTCATGAGCGTGAGCGGCACGGGGATGTCGTAGCGCTCGCGCAGCCGCTCCACTTGCTCGATGATCACGTCCAGGAAACAGGTCTCGGCCTTGATCGCCAGGAGCGACTTGGCCGTCTCCAGGCCCATGCTCGTGCCCAGGCCGCCGTTGAGCTTGATGATGGCCACCTTGGGCAGGGCCTTGCGCCCTGCGGCCTCGTAGGCGTCGAGTTCCAGGTAGTCCTTGAGGTCGTCCGGGCTGATGGGCTTTATATCAGCCTCGGCCATTTTGCCTTGGGAACCCGAAAGAAGCAGACTGTAGTAATACTTGAATATATTTATGACTATGGGCGGCAGGTTGTGCGCTTCCATCTTCAAGGCGAATTGCTTGAAACGATCCGACTCGGGGAGGGCCCGATAATCGAAGACTTGCTGCAAAAGCGGGGACTTCCTCATGGCATCTCCGTGCTGACAGGCTGGCCGGTAATTTTCCGGATATGGTAGCTGATAGCATAGGAGCGGCTTCGCGGGAAGGCCTTTACAGACAGGTGCATCACTACTCCGAGGCCTTGAGCGTGGCAGGCGAAAACGCTCTGCTGTCGCGTTCAAATCCGAGGCAGCCCGCATAAACGGGCCAGGCGAACCAGGACATCCGCCCACACGGAGAGCATACTACCGTAATGATTGATTATTGCCAAATGTTTACTAAATTGAAACCTATGCAAGGTTTTCTCGACAGTCAGCTCGAATGCGTACGATGACCAGGGTCACGTCGTCCTCCGTGGGGCAGCGTCCGCGAAACACGGCCACTTCCTCGGCCACGGCCTCCACGATCTCGGCCGCCGGTCGGCTCGCATTGGCCCGGATGCACTCCCGCAAGCGCTCCTTGCCGTAGAATTCACCTTGAGGACTGCGCGCCTCCCACACGCCGTCCGTGGCCAGGCAGAAAAGCAGGCCGGGCCTGAGGCCCGTGCGGTGCTCCTGGCTGTATTGGTAGTCCGGCAGGAGCCCCAAGGCCAGACCGGGCCCGGAAAGCTCCTCGAAGCTGTCCGTGGCCGGGTCGTATACCAGGGCCGGATCATGACCGGCCCGGACCCAGCTCACGCCGTCCCGGTCGAACTCCATGAGCAGCAGGGTCATAAAGTGGCCGGTACGATAGGTATCATGGTAAATCAACTGGTTGACTCGACTCATGGCTTCGGCCAGCGACGTCGAGCTTCCCGCCTGCGCACGCAGGAATGCGCGGGCCGAAGCCATGAACAGGGCCGCGGGCAACCCGTGGCCCGACACGTCGCCCACGCACACGGCCAGGCCCCTGCCTTCACAGCAACCATCCAGATAATCGTAGTAGTCACCGCCGGTCTCCTCACAGGAGTGGCTTGCGCCGACCACTTCCAGGCCCGGCGTATGCGGCGCTTCGGCCGGCAGAAGATTCCGCTGGATTTCACGGGCCAGATCCAGGGACTCCTTGATGGCCAGGCGCTCTTGCAGGGCCGGGACCATGGCGTTGAACGAGTCGCCCAGCTCGCGCAGCTCGTCATGGGTGCGGATATCCACGCGCGCCTCGAAATCGCCTTGGCTCAGGCGACGTGTCATACCGACCAGCTTGGATATATTGGCCGTGATCCAGCCCGAGGCCAGAAACGCCGCGAGCGTAACGATCCCAGCACCGGCAAGGATCACCAGGCCGGTGATGTTGATCTGGTGGCGCACCTGCTCCAGCACGTATTGCTCGGCTGCTGCGGCCGGCGCAATCACGTCGGCCATGGGCACGATGAGCAGGAGCGCCAGGCCTTCCCCGCTCACGGGTCCGTAGGTCCACAAGCTTCTGCGACCCTCGAAGGGCAGCACGCGTACGCCGGAGCGCATTGCGCGCATATCCTCGGCCACTGTGCGCAGCCCTGCGTCATCCTCGGATTCCACGAACCTGGGCTGCCGGGTCAGCCAGAGCATGTGCACGCGCTCGGGCATGGGTTGAGAATCCTCGCCGGCCAAGACATGCAGCCGGGGTTTGGCCTTGGTCCGGTCCACGGCCCCGACGCCGGCTTCGGATTCAGCTTCGGCTTCGGGCTGGGCTTCGGGCCGGACCACGAAGGAGGACGCCTCGTGCGAGATGCCCGTTATGTGCTCGTTCTCGTGCACCAGGCTCGCGGCCGGCACGACCATGGCCGCGACGCCGGCAGGCGCGCCATCCGGACCGGGCACTGCCAGGGAAGCAACCAGGGTCGGCTGGCGCGTGAGAGGATCGATCACGGGCCCGGTCCAAAGCACGCTATCCGCCTTCAAGGCGCGCGCGTACCACTCCGACCTCCTGGGATCCCACATGGCGGGCAGACCGCCCAAGGCCGGGTATATGGTCATCGTTCCATTCCGCAGCACGATCATCTGCCACAGCAGCGGACCTGGCTGCTTTCGGCTCGCTTCAACATGAACCGGGGCCAGTGAGGACAGCCTGGCCGCATCGGCACGCTCGGCAGGCCCCAGCTGCCCCATTTTTCCCATTTGCCCCAAAAAACGCACGGCTGAGCGGTCGAAATCAACTTCCAGCGGCAAGCAGTTCTCCACCTGCTCTTCCACTCGGCAGAAGCGAGGATCCATGGCCGCATCCTCGCCTTCGGATCCCATGTGCAACGGCTCCGCCACCAGAATGTCCCCAGGCGCACCCGGAGGAGGCGCACCCAGCAGGCGGGCGGCCTCCAGGGCCTGCACGCGCACCAGGGCCTCCAAGATCGCTCGATCCCTGGCCAGGATGCGCGCGTGATCATCCACCATCCTGCCCAGCTCCGCGCCCGTGCGCCGCACGAGCTCGTCGCTGCTGCGCTCGCCCAGCTCCAGCCCCAAGCGCAACCAGGAACGCTCGGCAATGTAGCGCCCAGCGCCGATCGGCAGCAGGAAAATGGCCAGGAAGAGCAGCAGGAGTTTCCAACGGATGCGCATGCGCGTTCACCCTCCATGATGCCACGACAATGTCATGGCGCCGCCCCGCTGGACGGCAGGCTGGCATCCTAGCACATAGGCGACCTTGTGGATATCCGGAATCGGCCCGGAGCGGACCGACAACGGCCAGACCGGTCTAGGCCTAGTAATTCGAACAGGCCAGGAAACGGCTGGTCGTCCACAACGCCCATCTTGGAAAGTACATACGACTGTTACTCCGTGACGCTTGGCATTGGTAATAGCCTGACTCGTTTTTTGGGGTTTGTCCTACAGATTCCATTGGCGGCTTTGCGTACTAGACATGTTAAAGAAGCCGAAGCTCTTTCCATCCGACAGAAGAGAGGAGGTACTCGATGAGCCCCCAGAATGTGGAGAAATCAGAACGGACACAAGAGGCGCAGGCAACGGTGCAGCAATCGGCGGAGCACATGAAGGAGGAAGCGCGTTCGGCTGCTGAAGCCCAGAAAGAGCGTGCCCTGCGCATGGCCTCCGAGCAGAAGGACCGCGCCATCGGCAAGGTCAACGCTCTGGCCGACGCGCTCCGGGCCTCTGGTGAGCAGCTGCGCCAGAAGCAGGAAGGACAGATGGCCGAGTATATCGATCGCGCTTCGGAAAGGTTGGACTCCTATGCCGACATGCTGCGCGACCGGGACATGCGGGACATGTTGCGCGAAGCCAGACAGATGGCCCGGCGCAATCCCTCCCTATTCCTCGGCGGAGCCTTCGCCCTGGGCTTTGCCCTGACGCGCTTCCTCAAGAGTTCCCAGGGTGAAGCCGGCTATGGTTACGCAGGGGAATCCAGCTATCTTGCCCGCGGCGAGGCGCAGGGCGGCTACGCAGGAACGCCTGGAGGTCCGCCGGTCGGGCCCGCGCCCAGCGCAGGCTATGCCGGATCTGGTCTATATGGAGGCTCGGCGCCTGCCGAGCCGGATGTAACCCGACGGCCCGCGTAATCGGGTCGGCAGGAGGATAGCAATATGCTGCGCCAAGACTATCCCGAGCGCGGAGTGGGCGAGTTGATCTCGAATTTATACCACGACTTCCAACGCGTCCTCACTCAGACCGTGGAACTGGCCAAGGCCGAAATGTCGGAAAAGACATCCAAGCTGGCCAAGGATGGCGTGCTGGTGGCCGTGGGCGGAGTGCTGGGCTTTGCCGGCTTCCTGTTCCTGCTGCTGGCCCTGACGGCCGCTCTGGCCCTGGCCATGCCCTTCTGGGCCGCCGCGCTCATCGTGGGCGGGCTGGTCAGCGCAATCGGCGCGGCCTTGGCGGCCTCCGGTTACTCCAAGATGAAGAAAGTGGATCTGACACCAGAGCGCACGGTTCAATCGCTCAAGGAGGACAGGGAATGGCTCAAGAGCCAAGTGAGCTGACCCGCGCACGGCAAGCGGGCAATCACAAAAGAGACCCCGACGAGATCATGGCCGATATTCGCCGCGCGCGCGCCGAGATGAGCGTGACCGCCGGCGAGGTTCGCACGCGGCTCGATCCGGAACGGCTCAAGGCCCAAGCCAAGGAGCAGGTGCGTGAGGCGACTGTGGGCAGGGCCAAAAACATGGCGGAGAACATGAGCATGAAAGCAAAAGGCTACAGTCGCTCGATGAAGGAACGCATCAAGGACAACCCCATTCCCGCCGCCATGACCGCCATCGGCATCGGCTGGCTCATGTGGGGCTCGCGCGAGAAGGCACGCGAGGAGCGCCATGGCTATGATTACGGCTACATGGTTTCCTCGCAGGGCCTGCGCTCTGACTATCCTGAACGCATGGAAACCACGGCTTCGCCCTGCGGAACAGTGGGCATTTACTCCTCCATGGCGACCGGCCGCCCGGCCGAGCAAGAGCGCGCCGGCGCGCGGATAGGCGAGACAGCTCAAGAGTATCGCGAACGCATGGGCGAAAAGGCCCAGGAGATGCGCGAGCAGATGGGCGAGAAAGCCCACGAATACCGGGAGCGCTTGAGCGAGACAGCCGAAGAGTACCGGGCGCGCATGAGCGACAAGGCCGGCCAGTACCGCGAATCGGCCAGGCGCTACTACGAGTCGGGCCGCGAGCGGGCCGCGCACGCTGGTCAATCGCTGCATAGCCGTTACGAACACAACCCCCTGGGCATGGGCCTGGCGGTTATGGCTGCCGGCGCTCTGGCTGGCTTGGCCTTCAAGGAGTCGCGCTGGGAGCACGAAACCATGGGCCCCTATCGCGACAAGATGCTCTCCTCGGTGCAGGAGGCGGGCAGCGAGCGGCTGCATCATGCTGCCGAAAAGGCTACGGAAAAGGTCCACGAGGCTCGCGAGCGCATGGAAGCCAAGGCCGGAGAGGCCGAAAGCCGCATGAGCGCCGAGTCGGGCACAAGCACGTCCGCCGAATGGCGGGGTGCCTCATCCCCCGGAGTGGGCCACCCGACAGTGGGCGACACGCGGCCGCGCTCCGAGAACATGGCCCAGGAAGAGCCCGCGCCCATGGACAAGCCTAGCAAATTGCGCCCTACGTAGGGTTTTTCCGGAAGCTGTTTTATGGAGAGGAGCGCGCCGCCCTGCCAGGGTGGCTCGCTCCTCTCCACAACCCACCCCGTCAGGGACCATAGTCCCCTGGGCTCCGCATTTGTCCGCTGGATGGTTTCAGGAGGGCTATTGACGATCAGCCAGCGGCGCGCCCTTGCGACCCGCCCAAGCCAGGTGCCATTGCGCCCAATCCTTACGAAAGCACCTCAATTGTCGAAATAGCCGCTCACTGAGCCGGTGACCAGCAGTTCGGCATGGCCGAGACCATGGCGCTGCAAGGCCTCGGATATCGGGCGGGCCAGGCGCTCGGCCAAGCCGGCTTCGGTCATGGAGACTTGCAGCACGGCACGGCCGGCACGGTGCATGCGCAAGCGGAAATCAAGCAGACCCATAACGGCCAGCTCGGCCTCGCAGGCGGCCAGCTGCGCCAACATGTCTTGCGTGGGCCGCAGGCCGTACTCCAGGCGGGTCAGCAGGCAGGGCCGCGCGGCCTGCTCCGGATCGGCCATGCCAGCTGAGCGGGCGATGGCGCGCAGCTCGGGCTTGGACAAGTCCACTTCGGCCATGGGGCTGACAATGCCCAACTCCGCCAAGGCTTGGCGACCAGGCCGATAAACCATGGCATCCGAAGCCTGGCTGCCCTCGATCATGCAGCTCAGGCCCAAGCGCTCGGCCAATGCGCCAAGAGTTTGGAACATGGCTTTTTTGCAATGATAACAACGAGTTTTATCATTTACGCACACGCCTTCGTGCGCAAGCGGATCAACGTCCAGGATTTCCAACGTCTTTCCCAGGCTTGCAACCCAGGCCAGGGCATACGCGGTCTCGGCCGGCGGCACATGCGGCCCGCGCACGTGCACGGCACGGAACTCCAGTTCCCAACTCCAGGCCAGGTGCGCCAATACGCGCGAATCCAGTCCGCCGGACAGGGCCAGCAGCCCCGGTGACAATGCGGTCAGACGCTGCCTGAGCAAATCGAGCTTGGCGGCCAAACGCGTATTCTCCATTGCTTCCCCCGTGGCCCAAGCATGCCAGTACGGCGCGAAGTGCGCAAGGAACATGTATTTTTATATGCTTTTTCAAGTAGTTGACGTACTTGTACACAGACTTGAGTGCGTAAAACTTTTAAGCGCTTGATATGGCGAAGCATGGTGCGACCGCCTGGCTTGAAGGACAACAGACCTGTCTGTCCAAGGGAGCTTAAGCCATAAAACGAACATGACAATTTACGATGAATGTTAAATACTTAATGCAAATCCGCACACTGCCGTGTTCCTTTGCTTCGACATGGCGGCCAAGATCCCGACGCTCCTGGCCGAGGCTCACGGACCGATCGTCCGCAGGTGCGGCAATTCAACACAACCGCTGCAACCGATGCCGGAAAGGAGGAGCGCGTGGAGACCCCCCGCAAGCTGGACATAGCCACACTCGTGCGCGATGTGCATGAGGATTGGAGGAATTTCGTCGCCGCCGAGGTCAACGATCACGTGCTGCGCGTGAGCGTGCTGCGCGGCGATTACCATTGGCACGTGCACACAAAGAGCGACGAAGTCTTCTACGTGGTCCAGGGAACCTTATGCGTGGATTTCGAGGATCTCACCGAGGAATTGAGGCCGGGGCAGATTATCATGGTGCCCAAAGGGGTTCGTCACCGCACGCGCGGAGCACAGGCCGAGGGCGGAACCGTGGCGCTCTGCTTCGAGGCCGCGGACAATGACGTGCTTGGGGATGATCCGGCCCTGGGAGCGGCGGTCTCGGCGCCGTAGAGGTCCTTTTCCAGCCGCAGCACG
The DNA here is from genome assembly GCF_000422545.1 of Desulfocurvibacter africanus subsp. africanus DSM 2603. Taxonomy (NCBI): domain Bacteria; kingdom Pseudomonadati; phylum Thermodesulfobacteriota; class Desulfovibrionia; order Desulfovibrionales; family Desulfovibrionaceae; genus Desulfocurvibacter; species Desulfocurvibacter africanus. The sequence continues at coordinate 40,241 of NZ_AULZ01000023.1, read as the reverse complement.
GGCAGCAGCACCCCGCCGGGCGCGATCTCCACGAACTCCTTGATCGGCCGCCAGCCCTTGGCCTGGTAGAAGGCCAGGGCGCGGGTGTTGTCGCGATAGGTCATGAGTTGCCCGCGCCGATGCCCACGGCCGCGGATCAAGCCCTCGGCCTGGCCCAGCAATGCGGAGCCGATGCCGCGGCCCCAAGCCTGGGGCACGACCCAGAGCATCTCCAGCAGTCCGCCGCGCACGGAGATGAAGCCGAGCGGCTCTCCCGCGCCATTTTCGACCAGCAGACTGCGGGGCTGGATCGCCTCGGCCTGGCGGCGCGCCCGGCCGTCTTCCACCCAGCGGCGCACGCACTCGCCGGGAAGAAAATTCGGGCATGAGGCCAACCAGGAGCAGTCCAGGATGGCGGCCAAGATCGATATGTCGGGCTTTGTTGCCCTGCGGATGTGCAGGTCCATGAACATAGGCGATGAATAAAACGTAGACGTTGCTTTCAGCCGCCGAAAGCCGACGGCAACCACATGCCGAAAAGTCCAGGCTAGCAGCTTCCTGGACAATGGGAACAATAAATTTCTATTGATAATTCAACGACAAAGACGCATTACGCACAGGCAGATGTTCTTTATCCTCACAAGTTATTCAAATCAATAGCCAATACATAGGAAAGCAACCGGCGCCTGACCGGGATGACACGCGCCGGCTACTCGCTGAACATGGAGCCCATGAGCCTTCCGTCGCCCTGGCGCGCGAAGCGCTTCTTGTCCACGGCTTGGACAAGGGCGTCCTGGGGGGTGACCATGCCGCTGTCCAGGAGCTTCTGGATCTGCTCGTCCAGGTGCTGCATGCCCTGGGCCTTGCCCATCTGGATGAGCGAAGGCAGCTGGTAGGTCTTGTTCTCGCGGATGAGGTTGCGCACGGCCGGCACGGCCAGCAGCAGTTCCAGCGCGGCGACCCGGCCGGGCCTGTCCGCGCGGGTGAACAGCACCTGCGAGACCACGGCGCGCAGCGACTCGGACAGGCTGGAGCGGATCTGGCTCTGCATGTCGCCGGGAAAGACCTCGATGATGCGGTCCACGGTCTTGGCCGCGGATACGGTATGCAGGGTGGACAAGACCAGATGGCCCGTCTCGGCGGCCTCCAGGGCCAGGGCGATGGTCTCGCGGTCACGCATCTCGCCCACAAGAATGATGTCCGGGTCCTCGCGCAGGGCTCCGCGCAGGGCGGCCTGGAAGCTCTTCGTGTCGCGGCCGACCTCGCGCTGCTGCACCAGGCAGCCCTTGCTCTGGTGCACGAACTCCACCGGGTCCTCGATGGTGATGATGTGCTCGCGGCGGTGCTGGTTGGCGTGGTCGATCATGGCCGCCAGGGTGGTGGACTTGCCGCTGCCCGTTGGCCCGGTCACGAGCACAAGCCCCTTGGGCAGCATGGCCAAGTCCTTGAGGATTGCCGGCAGGCGCAGTTCGTCCATGCTCGGCACGCGCTCGGGCACCACGCGAAACGCCGCGGACATGCCGCGCATCTGGCGGAAGTAGTTCACGCGGAAGCGGCCCAGCCCCTTGATTTCGTAGCCGAAATCCACATCACCGCAGGCCTCGAATTCCCGGATCTTGTCCTCGCGTGCGATCTCGCGCAGCAGTTCGTCCAACTCCGCTGGAACCATGGGCTCGCGGCCTAGGGGCTCCAGCTTGCCGTGCAGGCGAATGATGGGCTGCGCGCCGCTGGACAGGTGCAGGTCAGAACCGCCCTCTTCGATGAGCTTGCGCAGGAAGGCTTCGATACGCGGCACAGGGATACTCCTTCGATTGCGTGGTTTTGGAGCGGGACGGCTGATCAGTCCCAGCACTGGTCGGCAAAGACAGATTTGACGTACTTGATGTACGGCTGGTTGCCTGTATCCGCGGTGCCGTCCAGGGTGTGATACGAGCCGATGAGCTTGGTCTGGTTGACGAAGGTAAGGTTGTTTTTGGTCAGGATGGTGCCGAACCATGGGCTCTGGTTCTTGAGCGTAAAGCTGCCGTGGCTCTCGATGTAGACAAGGGCGGCCAGCTTGGGGTCGGCGGAGTCAAACGGCTTGTAGTTCTTGCCGTCGCAGGAAACCTGAATAGTCATGCCGTCACCCCAGGTGACATCGCCGGATACGAGTATTGTCAAGAAGTCTCGTGAGTTGTCCGGATTGCATGCGCCGTCCGTGCCCGAGAGATCCAGGAAAAGATCAGGCTGCGTCCCGGCGGAGACGGAGGAAAAGACGTAATCCACGCAGCTGGAGGCGCACGGGTCGGCGCACTCGTCGCCCGAGGACAGATAGAGCCTGTTCTGCCCACCCAGAGTCAACGCGCCATAAGTACCCGGAGCCAGGGGCTTCGAGCTGTCCTTGTCCCAGCCGATAGTCACGTTATTGCTGGGATCGGAGAAGAAGGTTTGCAGCTTGGGCATGGTGACCGCGCCGCAAGACTTGGGTGGCGTGGGCATGATCCTCGGCGGGGACGGCATTCTCGGAGAGCGCGAGCCATTCACCTGCCCACCCGTGGAATTGACCGTGACCGTGCCGCCCGCGATGGCGTCGCCTTCGATGGTGCCGCCCCAGTTGACGTTGATGTTCCCGGCCGCATGCACGTCTCCAACCACGGTGGCGGCGTTGTTGAGAATTACATTGCCGCCGGAGTATATGTTCCCCGCCACGAGACTGTTGTTGGAGCCCAGCTCGACGTCCCCGCCTGCATGCACGTCGCCCAGGATCCTGGCTCGGTTGCGCAGGATCACGTTGCCGGCGACATATACGCTCCCGTGCACGGTGGCTTCGTTGCTGCCCACTTCGAGGTCGCCTTGGGTGTGGATCTCCCCGCCCACCTCGGTATGGTTTTCCATGAACACATCATCCGCCGCGCAAATGTTGCCGCCGATCGAAGAGTGGTTGATCAGCCTGACAGTGGATTCGGAACGCACGCTGCCCGTGACCTCGACCTGGTTGCCGAGCGTGACGCTGGCTCCCGCAACGCTGCCGTCGATAGTGCCCTGATTGCTGACGGAAAGGGGCGTGTCCGAAGTGAAAAGGGTGTAGTCGACGACTTCGGTGGGCGTGGGGTATTCGTCCGATGGGTCGCCTGGGGTGCCGGAGTCGTCCTCCGGTGTATAACCCGTCGCATGCGTTTCGTAGTTTGCTTCGAAGGACGTGCTTTGTCCACTTATGCCCGTGGAAGCCATATCAAAAGTGCCGTCGCCGTTATTGGCGACTTGGAGCATGAAGAGCCCAGAGCCTCCCAGGTCGAACGACATGCCGCCCTTGGTCGCCATGTCCGTGAACCAGGCTTTTTTGTGCGCCTTGGCGTAATCCACTCCGGCCTGGGCCAGATGCATGGCCTGCAACTGCCGCCCGGTTTCCACCTGACCGGTGGCGGATGAAGTGGACAGGACCATCACGCCGGCCGCAAGAGCGGCGACAAGGGCCATGGCCACCATGAGATAGATGAGGATGAAGCCGGCTGAGGAACGGGAATGTCGCGGGCTGCGTGCGTCCATGCTCATCCCGCTACTCGGCCAGGCCCGGCGGAGCCACGCGGGTGGTGAAGGATTCCGAGATGCCCTGGCTGGTCAACTCCAAGGTGATTTCGATGGCTCGGGTATCCGTGCTCGGGGCCGCCGTGCAGGAGAGCATGGCGTTGCAGTAGCGCAGTTGGAAGCTTGTGACCCCATCCGCCAGCAAGTCGTCGTTGAGCAGCAGGCGTGTGGCGTTTCCCGGATCCAATTCCACGCTGACGGTTTCGCTGCTCATACCTCCCACGGTGTTGGGAATGTGAACACTGAAGGTGATGGAGGTGTCCGTTCCGGCGGTGATACCGCTCTTCACGGTGTAGGACAAATCCTTGGTCAGGCGCATGAGCGCGAGTTGGCCCTTCTGCGTCAGTTCGGCATTGCCTTCGGCCAGGAAATAACCCTGAAAGACGCCGGATAGCCCCAAGCTGCCCAGCACGGACAATATGCCGACCAGTGCGATGACCAATATAAGCTCAAGGAGGGTGAAGCCTGCGTCGCGCCGCATGCTCAAGTGCCCTGCCTGCTCAGGAGCAGCACCAGCGGCTGTCCGCCGTTGTCGATGATCAGCTTGAGAAATTTGCCGTAAGCCGCATGGCCTGTGTTGCCCGTCAGGTCGACCTCGATGCCCGAAGTGTCGAAGGTGATCCAGCGCTTCTGGACAACCGTATACGCTCCATAGGTGTTGTTCTGGTCCGATCCTTCCGCGCCGAGGCCGTCGGTGAAGTTGTCCCAGGCGGTGTCGCCGGGCGTGCCCAGCGCCGCGTAGCGCATCCGCACGTTGGCCGCCACCGCCGCCAGGGCCATGTCCGCATCCAGCCTGCCCACGGGTTCGTGGCTGCGGGTCACGGCCGGTCCCATGAAGGTGAACAGCATGGTCGCGGCCAAGGCCGTAATGGTCAGGGTCACGATCATCTCGATGAGTGTGAAGCCCCCTGATGTGGAGGATGTGAAGCGCGGCAGGGAGCGGCGCGCTGAACGGCGCGTGCAATCGGTCCTGATGACGGATTTCACTGCACGTACCCCGTGCCCTTGGTGATGGTCATGCTGCGGCCGATTGAGAAGGTCACGACGTGATTGGCGGCGAGGGGCGTACCGTTGAAGCTGGGCGCGCCACGGTAATCGAAGGTCAGGGCTCCGTTCCCGCCGGCGATGCTCACGCCGGCAGGCCAAGCGTACGTAGCCGAATCCGTGCCGGGGAAGACAGTGGAAGTGGCGGTCGCGCCGTTGTCCAGGAGCACGTAGGAATTCGCGTTAAGCTGGATGCCCCAGCTTCCTTGCGGGTCCTCACTCATGGCCCTGGCCTGGGCGAAGCGCAGGTGCGCCTTGAGCGCGTCCTCGACCGCCATTGGCTCGGCATCGGGCGAAATAGAGCTGATGGCCGTCACCGCCAGGATGCCGAGGATGGCGATCACGGCGATGAGTTCGATAAAAGTGAAACCGGAGTTGTCTGTCATAACATAAGTCAACAGAGTCTGCCGTGAACAGAAGCCGGAGGCCGCGCCAAAGCTGAACACGCTCTGGCGCGGCCACGCATACCCTGATTAAGGAACGTAGATTCCAGTAAAAGTCGCAGTGGCTTCAGAATCCTTGGCATCCACGATCGTGCAGGTAAAGGTATCCCCAAGCTTTGCACCCGTGCTGGTATCCGTAAGCGTATAGGCCGTAGCAAAGTTCGAATCTACGTTGGCGACATTAGTAATCTCAGCGCATTTCGTAAGTGATACGGCTGATGCGTTCCCAGCTACTTCAGCGGCATAGTTCAAGGCTGCAGCAGAGCCAAGATTACCAGCAAGACCCTTAACGGCTGCGGCACGTGCCTCTTTCTGCAAATCAATATACTTAGGCACTGCCACAGTAGCCAAAATGCCCAAGATGACGATGACGGCGATAAGTTCGATGAGTGTGAAACCGGCCTGCGCCTTTCTGTCGATGTCGCGTTTGCGAGCGGTCATGAGTTGTCCTCCAGCGATGTTGATGCGTTTTTGCATGATCAAGCCCAGCTTGCCAAATGTATAGACTCCGCCTGAACAGCGGTTTTCATCCTCAGCGCACCATCTTGGTCAGGTCCCACATGGGCATGAAGATGGCCATGGCGAAGAAGCCGACCACGCCGGCCATGCAGATCATGAGCAATGGCCCGATGGCCTGCGACATGGCCGCCACGGCATAGCCGACCTCCTCGTCGTAGTGCGCGGACACGTCGCGCAGCATCTCTTCCAGATTGCCGGACTCCTCGCCGATGGCCACCATGTTCACGACCATGGGCGTGAAGAAGCGCGCCTGGCGCAGGGGCGCGGCTATGCCTCGGCCCTGCTGGAGCTGTTCCTTGAGCCGTTCGAACTCCTGGCTGACGGCGCTGTTGCCGATGGTGCCGGCCAGGATGTCCAGGGACTCCAGCACGGACACGCCGCTGGCCTGCAGGATGGCGAAGGTGCTGGCGAAGCGCGACATGGCGGCTTTGCGCAGCACGGGACCGATGAGAGGCAGCGTGAGCAGCAGGGCGTCCTTGACGTAGCTTCCGCGCCTAGTGCGCAGGGCCGCGTGCAGGCTGACCATGGCCAGGACCAGCAAGGCCAGCAGCATGGGCCAGTAGTTGCTGATGAGCTGGTAGAGCATGATGCAGATGCGCGTGGGCAGGGGCAGCTCCAGCCCGAGCTTGTCGAAAAAGCCCATGAACTTGGGCACCACCGTGGTCAGCAGGAAGAAGAACGAGGCCGTCAGCGTGGCCAGCACGAACATGGGGTAGCGCAGCGCGCTGCGGATGTCGGACTTGATCCTGTGCTCGTGCTGCAGCAGGCGGATGAGCCGATCCAGCACGTCGCCCAACCGGCCGCTGACCTCGCCGGCGCGGACCATGCTGCAGTACAGCGGCGAAAAGATGCGCGGATGGCTGGAGAAGGCCTCGTGCAGGGTGCGGCCCGCGCGCACGTCCTGGTGCAGGCCGGCCACGACGCGCTTGAGCCGCGGGTTGGCCGCCTGCTCCTCCAGCACCTCGAAGAGCGTGAGCACGGGCACGCCCGCGGCGAACATGGTCTTGAGCTGCTTGGTGAACAGGATCAGCTCGCCGGCCTTGATTCCACTCAAAAGGCCGCCCAACAGGCCGGCCAACGGATTCCAGTCCGTGCCTGACCTTACCCCGGCCGGAATGAGTCCCTTGGCCGCCACGATTTCCATGGCCTCGGCCGCGTTCGCGGCGGAGATGCGACCCGTGACGCGCGCGCCGTTCTGGTCGATGGCCGTGTAGCTGTAATCCTGCATTCGCGTTCCTTAGAACATGACCGCTGAAAGGGCTTCCTCGATGGTCGTCTCGCCGCGCCGGACCTTGTCCATTGCGTCCTGGCGCAGGGTGCGCAGCTTGCCGGCCGCCGTCATGGCGCGGGCGATCTCGCCGGCCGAGGCCTTGCGCAGGATCATCTCCTGCACCTGCTGATCGGCCATGAGGATCTCGTAGATGCCCACGCGGCCGCGATAGCCTGTCTGCATGCACTGCGTGCAGCCCCGCCCGCGCCGGAAGGTCGCTGTCTTGTCAGCTTCCATCCCGAGCTGGCGCAGGGCCGTCCGACCAGGATCGTACTCCTCGGCGCAGGTGGGACAGACCCGGCGCAACAGCCGCTGCCCCACGGCCGCCAGCAGGACGGATGACACGAGGAACGGCTCAATGCCCATGTCCAGCAGGCGGGTGATGGCTCCGGACGCGTCGTTGGTATGCACGCTGGACAGCACGCGATGGCCCGTAAGGGCGGCCTGCACGGCGATGGCGGCGGTCTCGGCGTCGCGTATTTCGCCGACCATGATCACGTCCGGGTCCTGGCGCAGAATGGAGCGCAGGCCGCCGGCGAAGGTCATGCCCGCTTTGCGGTTGAGCTGCACCTGGCGGATGCCGGCGATGCGGTACTCCACCGGGTCCTCAAGGGTGATGACGTTCGCTTCGGGCGTGTTGATGAGGCGCAGCATGGCGTAGAGCGTGGTGGTCTTGCCGCTGCCCGTGGGACCGGCGACCAGGATCAAGCCATGCGGTCTGGCGCAGGCGGCCTTGAGCCTGTCCTGATCCTCCCCAAGCATGCCGAGCTGTTCCAGCCCGTAGCCGCCGGAGCTGGTGTCCAGCAGGCGAAGCACCATGTTCTCGCCGTGGATGGTCGGCATGCACGATGCGCGGATGTTGATCTCGCGGGTATCCATGACCGCCGAGAAACGGCCGTCCTGCGGCGCACGCGTCACGGCGATGTCCATGCCGGCCAGGAGCTTGATGCGCGAGAGCATGGGCGCAAGGAAACGCTTGGGCGGGGCCGGAACTTCCTGCAGCTTTCCGTCGATGCGGAAACGCACTTGCATGCGCTCCTTCTCGGGGCTTATGTGCACATCGCTGGCCCTTTCCTGCACGGCCTGCATCAGAATGGAGTTGACCAGCTTGACCGCCGGCACGTCGGCCTGGTCGTCACGCGTTTTGAGATCAAGCTGCGGGACCGTGCGGTCCTCGTCGCCCGAACCCTCCAGGCGCAACTCTTCCATGCCATCCAATACGTCGCCAAGGCCCGAGTACAGGCCATATATGGTACTGTGCAGCTGGTTCAGCTCCTGCTCGGAGCAGATGACCGGATCCACCTCGCATTTGGACGCGAACTCCGCGCTGTCCATGGCCTCGATGTCCAGGGGATCGACCATGGCCAGCAGTAGCAGCCGGCCGTTCAGGGACAGTGGAGCCAGCTTGAGCTGCCGGGCCATGTCCGCCGGGATGTGCCCGGACAGGGACACGTCCACCGGGAAGCGGCTCGGGTGGTACTTCTCTATGCCCATCTGCCGGCTGATGCAGCCGATGATGTCGCCCTCGCGGCAGATGCCGTTGGCCACCAGGTATTCGCCCAGCTTCCGCTTGCCGCGAGCCTTGTCCTGTAAGGCTTTATCCAGGGTCGCCTTGTCCAGCAGGCCGCTTTGCACGAGCATTTCGCCCAGGCGGGCCTTGCGTCTCATGATGCGTCCTTTCGAATGGCGGCACGGATCGAGGTCGGTCCTGTCGAGTGCTGGATCAGCGTGTCGGTTGCAATGAGCTGGCGCATGACTGGCTCGGCGGCCAACGCAAGCAGGACGATCAAGACGATGCTGGCTGCGGCTGCAAGCATGCGGCGCGGACGCTCGCGCTTCAGTCGAGCCTCGCTCGCCGGCGGCATGCCCAGGCTGGCCGTGTGTACCAGGCGCGGCGTGACGCGGACGCTGCCAGCAACGATGAGCGCGAGCACGAGGCGGTGGCACAAGGTCACGATGCGTCGCGGATAGCCGCCCGTTACGGCCTGGATGGCGCGCATGGTTCCGAAGGAGAAGCGCAGTGCCGGCCTGGCCGGGTTCTGTCGCCGGGCCTGGGCCAGGCGAAAAAGGATCAGGTCGCGCGTCTCACGCTGGCTGAGCGGCGCAAGGCGCAGAAAGAGATTCACGCGATCAGCCACGTTTTCCTGCCGCGCGAGCAGATCGGCCAACTCGGGCTGCCCGAAGAGCACGATCTGCAGCAACTTGTGCTCGTTGGTCTCGTAGTTGAGCAGCTCGCGCAGGGCCTCCAGGCATTCGGGCGAAATTTCCTGGGCCTCGTCCACCAACAGGACCACGATGCGCCCCTGGTCCACGGCCAGACGGAAGAGCCGGCTCTTGATGCGCTCCTTGAGCTGCGCTGCGCCAAGGCTGCGTTTGGGTCCGCCCACGGGCGGCGCGCCGCTCAGCATCTCGTCCAACATGGCCAGCATGGCTTCGGCGCTGGGCAGAGCCGGGTCCAGGATCAGGTGCGCGTCCACGCCCTCGTCCCTGGCCAGATCGCACAGGAGCCGGCGGCAAAGGGTGGTCTTGCCGAGACCAACCTCGCCGAGCACCACGTTGAGCCCTCGGCGCAGGCGCAGAGCTATTTCGAGCTGCTGCAGGCAGCTTGCATGCTGCGCGGTCGCATAAAAAAAGTCCGGGTCCGGCGAATTGGAGAAAGGCTCCCGCTCCAGGTCCAGCAGCGTGTAGTAGTCCATGGCTTACCTCATCCGCGGAGCTTTGCCGGCTGCCGGAGCACCGGCTGGGGCGGCCGCGGCGCGGAAAGGCAGCACGTGGGGGGTGATGAAGATGAGCACCTCTTCCATTTCAGCCTTGTCCACGTTGCGCTGGAACAGCCGGCCCAGCAGGGGGATGTCGCCCAGCCAAGGCACCTTCTGGTCGCGGCTTGAATCAAAGTCGCGCGACAGGCCGGAGATGACCACGGTCTCCCCGTCGTCCACCACGAGCACGGTCTCGGTCCGCTTCTTGATGATGAACGGGTTTCCTTGCACCGTGCGCGAGGTGTCGACTTCATCCTTCCTGACCAGGATCTTGAGCTTGAGCTGTTCGCGGTCGATGACGTGCGGGGTGATCTCCAGGCGCAGCACGGCATCTTCGAACTTTACGTTCAGATCGCCCTCTTCATCGGTGGCCACGTAAGGCACGCGCTCGCCGTTCTCGGTGAAGGCCATCTGGTTGTCGAGGGTCGAGATGGACGGTGAGGAAAGGATGTTCACCCGGCCGTTCTCCTGCAATGCGGAGAGCTGCAACTCCAGAATGCTGCCGCCGAGCTTGCCGAACATGAGGCCAAGCTGCGTGCCCCCTGCCGCCAAATCGGCTGGCAGGTTCACGCCGAAGCCCTGGCCGCCTATGCCTGTGCCAAGCGTGCTGTCATACACCCATTTGTTGTCTTCGAGACGGCCGTTGGTGCCGCCCGGAATGGCGAAGAGGTTGTTCCCGCTGCCGGAGGTCTGGTACACTCCACCCCACTGCACGCCCAGATCCCTGGCCGTGTCCTTGGTGGTTTCCACGATGTGCGCCTTGAGCAGGATCTGGGCCCTGGGCTTGTCCAGCTGCTCCACGAGCCGCAGTATGCGCCGGGATTCCTCGGGAGCGGCCTGAATGATGAGCGCGTTGTTGTGTTCGTCCACCACGAGGGTGCCCATGGGCTGCCCGGTGGGGCCGGTGGTCATCAGGGGCTGGAGGTTCTCCTTGAGCTTGGCCGCGTCGGCATAGCGCACGGCGACCACCGAGGTCTGCCTGAGGGCCAGGTTGCCGCCCATGGCGTTGGATACCGAGGCCTCGCGCTGGAGATCCTCGGCGCTTATGACCCGCAGCACCTGGCCTTGCCAGGCCCAGGTCAGCCCATGGCTCTTGAGCAGGCCTTCGAAGACTTGGCTCCAGGGCGCGTTGCGCACGTCCAGGTTTGCCTTACCCTGCACGCCCGGGGACAGCAGCATGTTCACCTTGGCCAGACGGCCCAGAGCGCGCAGGACCGCCGAGACCTCGGTGTCGCGCAGGCGCAGGGTCACCAGCGCGTCCGGCAGGCTCCGCTGTACGGCCGCGGGCTTGGCGCTCGCACCCTCGGAGCCGATGTCGGTGATTTCCGGCGCGTGCGGCTTGGGACTGGGCGAGTGCCCCCTGGATTCCTGGGCCATGGTCTGCCACTTGGAAAAGAAAGGATCGGGCTCGGGTTTCTTATCGGCACAGCCCGCAACAAAAGCCAGCAGGACCAGCAAGGTCAGCATGGCCGGGCAGCCCGGCAGCATGTTGAGAGCGCGGTTTACGGTCGTCATATGTCTTTATCAATGCTCCTGCGGCTACTCATCGCCCGTATAGGGCAGGGTCACGCGCTCGCCGCCATGAGTGCGCTTCAGGGTCACGGCCTTTTTGGTGATGACCGCCACGTGATACTCGCCATCGGGAAGCAGGTCGCCGACCTGGTATTCCAGGCCGTCGATGATGGCCAACCTGAAAGCGCCAGCTTCCATGTATCCGTTGAAAGCCATTGTCGCCTTGGGTTCGGCATGAGTGTCCTGCTTACCTGCCTGGGCGTCCGGCTGTGCGGGTAGCGATCGGAATGGATCCGTGGCGGCCCAGGATTCCAGAGCCGCCTGAAGTTCCACTGGCTGTCTGACACCGGTTTGTCGCCGGCCCGCGAGCGACTGCAGCTCGGCCATGATATCCAATGCTTGGCCGGCTTCGGCCTGGGTCTCTTGGCGGACATCCGGTGGCCTGCTTGCGGGGCTGGCCAGCAACATCGCGCCGCTGCCAAGGGCCGCGAAGATGGTCAGGGCGACTAGCACTTTCTCACGCTTGGTCATTTGCTTGCCCAGACCGTGCGTTCCCGATCGCTTTGTCCTTGCCCGGTCGCGTGTTTTCCAGCTTGAGCCGAAGCCCCACCGCGAATTCCAGCCGCTGATCCGGACGGCTAATTTCCAGCGTTTCCACATCCTGCACGAAAGGCGCTGCGGCCAGAACCAGCAGGAATCTCCGAAAGGACTCCAGATCGCCGCCTAGGACGGCCGTGACTCGCATGGTCAGGGCCGCGGCATCGAGAGTTTCCGGTTGCGGCAGGATACGCGCGTCTTTCAATCCGGCTTTGTCGGCCAGCTTCGCCAAGGTCGACACGATATCCTGCACCGGCAGGCTGGGCCGCTTTTCGCTGGCAAGCGCCAGGCTGCTCAAGAGTTTGGCCTCGACCTTTTCGCGCTCCAGGGACTTGCGCAGGGGACGCAGTTTTTTGCGGGCGTCGAGTTCGGTCTGGAGCTCGACCATGCGCGCACGCAATTCGTCCTGGCTGTGCCGCTCGGGCAGGATGCCGAACAGGATGACGGCCAGGATCAGAACGAGGCTGATCCCTACCAGAACCATGCTTTGCCTGGAGATACGCATGTTAACGACGTTCACAGTTCTTGGGCTCTATAGGGCGGTTGCGATCGTGAAACGCAGAGCGGCCTCCTCCATCGATCCGGCATCCCGGCGGCGAAGAGTCGTCTCGCGCAACAGAGACGAGCCCTGCAGATTCAACAGATAGACGGCCAAAGCCGATTCCCTGGCCGCCGGGTCGCCCTGCGCCAAGCCCTCCAGGGTCACTGCAACGACGCCCTCCTGAGGCTTGCCTTCCGTATCCCGGCCGGGCTCCAGGCGCAGCCCCAGCAAGGCTACGCCAGGCGGCACGGAAGCGATCAGTTCGCCCACGGCCGCAGCCGGCAAAAGCTTGCGCTGGACGTCCCGGTGCTCATTGCGCTGCCGGCTGATCTCGCTGGCCAAGCTCAGCATCTCGTTCCGGGATAGCCCCTGCTCGGCGGCCGCAAATCTTGTTTCCAGCGCGCGAACCTCCTGGGCCAGCCCGAAACGCTCCATGCGCTCCAGGGTGTAGAATCCGCCGGCGACCAGCATGCCCAGCACACAGGCGGCTGTGGCCAGGCCCTCCATGCGCTTCCGCCTCCTGGCGCTCTCCCGGCCGGCGAAGGTGTTCAGCAGGTTGGGCGTCCAGCGGTCACTGGCCAGAGCCAGGCCCCAGGCTATGGCCAAGGCAGGTTTATCAGTGGCACGCCGCTGGGCGGCCGTGGGCATGAGCCGGCAACGGCTGGCAAATGGGTCCAGGACTTCCGGGGGCAGCCCGAGATGACCGGACAGGATGTCCATGACACCTTGATGCAGGCCTGCCGTGCCTTTGACCAGGAGCCGGGTGGCCTGGGGGTTGCCCATGATGCGCAGGGAATGGTCGAAGGTGCGTTCCACTTGGCGCGACAGCCGCTGCACTGCAGGAGCGGCCAATTCCAAGGCCTCCTGGGACGTGAGCTCGCTGCCGACTACTTCAGGTTTCGGCTCTTGCACAATCCCGAGTCCGCGGAAAAAAATCTGCTCGGCTTGCTGCATGTTCAGGGGCGGAGCCTTGAAGTGGCTGTCGTTGGCCCTGGCTTGCTCGGCATAGCCCTGGGCGATCTCTTCCATGATGCTGCCCAGGCCTGCGGTGATGACCCGACTGAGCAGGAGCCTGCCCTGGCGCACGATGTCGATACGCGTAAAGCGGGTATTGATGTCGACAATGGCGATGCACTCGGCTTGATCATCCAGACAGCCCGAGCGGATGTAATTCTGCAGAGCGAAGGCCGGGATGGCGATGCCGGCCAGGGGATAGCCGGCCTTGGCGAATGTTTCGCGCAGGCGTTCCACCGTGGCCTTGGGGGCCGAATAGGCCGTGACCAGCAACTTGCCGGGCTCACCAGCCTCGCCCTGAACCTCGAAATCGAAAATGGATTGCTCCTCGGCGAAGGAGCGTTCCTTCTTGGCCGTCCAGTAGACCGCATTGGCCAGCTCCGCGCCGGACAACGCCGGAACCTTGAGGTTCCATACATCAACCTTGTCCGAGGGTATGGTTGTCCATACGGCAAGCCCGCGCGCGGAACCGCAATGCCTGCAGAGTTGCTCGCGCAGAAAGGCCGGATAACGCTGGCTTTCCTGGGTCATATCCGACGGCAGCGCCACTCTGCACACGGCGGCGACCTGTCGTGTGCCGGCTTTGGCTGTCATCTTAACCATGCGCAGCTCGCCGTCCTCGACCTCCACACCCACTGCCGAGGCGGAACGCAGCGCAAAGCGACTTGAAAGATCTCGCACGTCATCCATGATTCGCCGCGCGAATCCTGTCCGGCCAGCGGCTTCGGACTTGGAACCTAGCTGAGACATGCCCTGCGGCGCCGGCCCGGAATTACGAATGACCTTGAGCAGCCGTTCCGTTGAGTTGATTTCTTTTAGATTAGTCATGACACGCCTGCTCGTTTACAGGAGAGCAGTGGCTGTATAAAAAACAGTATTCAAAATGTGGCGATACAAGGAAATTAGCGCATGCCTTGCGAATTGGTTTCGATACTCGGCATACTCCAGAACTCGTCCAGGCAAGTCGGTTAAATAAAAAGTATTTCAGAAACATAATGCTGTAGCAGGGCCTGTAAATGATACAGACAGAGTTTGCGCCTCGAGCATACGCATGACGACATGCTTAATCTGCAATCATGGTTTTCATTTGCATCCCAGCATGGAAATGCATGCAAAGAATTGCTTTGAAATACCAGGCACTAATTGTTTGGATAAATAACCAGGCCCAAGAGAGCCTTACTAGGGGGAGTGAGGGCTTTTGCGCTGCCGGCTATCGACACTGAAGTCGTACAATAGTAGCCACACACCGCCTAGCATCGAATCCGTTCCCCAGCAAGGGTTTTAAGCTGCTCCTCCCATGCGTTCGGCATTCGTTCTGATTCAAGGCAATCGGTTGAGCTGATAACGCGGCTACAGAACCTCCTAGTGCGCTGAAAAGTTTGGAAATTAATTAATCAGTAGCAAGGATGCATAATTTTTTGAATGATTATTTTATGATTTGTATCTAACTGTATAGTAAGAAAAACGTAATCGCCTTGCCTGGTTTGTAGCTACTCTGATTATCATTTCAACTGAAGGCAATTGATATTAATGTATTGGGACATTCAGATAATTATGCATGGATCATATCAGGCAAGAAAAGATAACAACGAATAAAAAGTGTAACGTGGTTACCTGGACGAACCTCAATTCCCCCATCGTTCGTCTACCTCACCCCACATACATGTCCGACTTCAGATACGAAAAGGCCTTGGAAACCATGGGGTCCTCCGGTAGTCATTTGTAAGTCGCAGCTTTCGCCTTCGGCGCTTGCAATTGACTACCCCTGGCCCCCGGATCCCCGCCTTTTGAGCGACTAAACGAGAAACCGCCCGGCCCTAACGCATGGTTGAGCCGAGGAGGACAAGGGAACAGCAATGCCGTTTCTTGGCGCACACATGTCCGCGAGCGGCGGCCTGCACAAGGCCGTGGAGCGCATTTCCGCCATTGGCGGCCAGGCCTTGCAGGTCTTCACGCGCAACCAGCGCCAGTGGAAGGCCGCGCCCGTCACGGACCATGAGGCCGAGGCCTTCCGCCAGGCCGTGCAGGCCTGGGGATATGGCCACCACATGGCCAGCCACGACTCCTACCTCATCAACCTGGCCTCGCCCCAGCCCGAGATCGCGGACAAGTCTCGTGCGGCCCTTGCCGAGGAGCTGGCGCGCTGCGGCAAGTTGGGCATCCCCCTGCTCGTGCTGCACCCCGGCGCACACCTGGGAACGGGTGTGGCAGACGGCTTGGCCAAATTGACGGAGAACCTGGACGCCGCCCTGGAGCAAGCGGCCAGCCTGAACAAAGACACGGAAAGCGTGACGGTGCTGCTGGAGAACACGGCCGGCCAGGGCAGCAGCCTGGGCAGCAGCTTCGAGGAACTGGCCGAGGTCATGACCTGCTCGCGTCATTCCGCACGGCTAGGCGTGTGCCTGGACACCTGCCACGCCTTTGCCGCGGGCTTCGACTTGCGCACAGACGAGGGCTACGCCGCTACCTTCGCGGCCATTGCCGGGACATTCGGTTTGGAACGCGTGCGCCTGTTCCATGTGAATGACGCCAAGACGAGCCTGGGCTCACGCGTGGACCGTCACGAGCACATCGGGCAGGGCAATATTGGGCTGGAGGCATTTCGCCGGCTGCTGAACGACGCGCGCTTCGTAAACCTTCCCATGGTCCTGGAGACGCCCAAGGACTCGGGTGACGGGCTGGAGCAGGACCGCGTGAATCTGGAAATGCTACACAATCTGCTTGGACAGGCCGCAGGCCATGTTTCGCCTTGATTCAATCCAAATTATGTCTTAAAAATCGGAAGCGGCGACGTGATGCCTTTTTGCGTCCGTTGCGCCAGAGCCGGCTGTAACCGGCGTCCGGACGGATGGAAAGTCCCTCCGCCGGAAGCTTGTGAACTTTAACAGGGAGTTGCATTCGTGGACGTAGACAGTCCCAGCCCCCGACGCGTGTCGGCAGGTCCCATCTTCAAGGGGGTGATTTTGCCCCGAACTTAAGCACTGGGAGGTTATTCCCATGATGAAAAGCGCCAGCCTCGGGAATCACTGCATTCTCGAACTGACCGGCTGCCCGGTCGATATTCTGAGCGATGAGCAGCGCATTCGCGAAGCCATCGCCAAGGTCAGCGAATCTTCCCTTTCCGCCCTGCTTCAATTGAGCAGCCACAAGATCCCGAACCAAGGAGTCACGGCTCTAGGGCTTCTGGCGGAATCCCATATATCCATTCATACTTGGCCTACCCTGGGCTACGCCGCCGTGGACATCTTCACGTCCGGCGACGCCGCGCGACCTTCCAAGGCCTGCGATCTGCTCTGCAAGTTTCTGCGCGCCGAAGGCCACTCCATGAAGGTCCTGCCGCGCGGCAGACGCATTGGCCGAGCCGTGTCTCCGACCCAAGTCCTGCAAGCAAAGGTCGCCATGGCCTGACGGATCGTCGGGAAGCCCGCCGGGGCTTTCCGCCAACGAGACAGACAAGCTGCATATAAAGCGAGCCTTCCGAAGGCTCGCTTTTTTGCGTCCCTTGCCGGTGATCAGCTGCAGCCCAAGCCCCAAGCCTGGAGGGCTCACAGCCCTTACCAGTGCGGCCCATGCAGCATTACAGCCATTGGGCGCGCCTTTCGCCGCCCGTGGCGCGTAGATTGCCGACAAGGTCGAACCCTCTCGCCTCCAGAATCGTCCCTCGCCAGCCTTGGACTTGCCATGATGCGCCACTGACGGCCGTAGTCAGCCCACCTTCCGATAGCAGCATGGTGCTCTAACGCATACTGAGCATCCTACACGCCGAACTGCCTTGATCATTTCATTGACGCGTCATTTCACTCTGCAAGCATTTTGGTATATCAACACATATTCCAATTCATTTTGACATGGGGATGTTTTATTTGGCGATCAGGATATATTCTAGACGCATGTGGAGCATATTAACTGCATGGATATTTTTTCTTATTATAATGTCCGCCATTCTCCGACAGGCTTATTCATCGGCAATGACTTTATCATTTCCCCTGTAATTCGCTTTGGACTATCACGCTAAAGTAGACATGTAGCCGGATCGAAGCGAATCCATGGAGGTGTCATATGAAACGACTTGCCAAACTGTGCAGCATCCTTGCAGCTCTTATGCTCATTTCGGCTCCAGCCTACGCCGCGCTCTTCGGCATCGGCGAGGACAAGGAAAGCAGCCAGCAAGAGACTGATCAGCAAGAGCAACAAGAGCAACAGAGTCAGGATCAGTCGGACTTCTCCACCTACGATCTTGACCAGGACAAGAACATTTCCCAGGACGAGTTCGATAAGGCCAAGCAAAGCGGCCAAGCCCCGCAAGGACAGCAGGAGATGGGCGCTCAGGAGCAGCCGGCAGGGCAGCAGACCCAGCAAGGCCAGCAAAGCGGGCCGCTGCAGAAGGAATTCCAGGAGCTTGATGCGGACAAGGATGGCGTCATCAGCCAGCGCGAGTTCGACGCCGCATCCCAGCAGGGCCAGCAGAATATCCAGGACATGGAATTCGATGACGCTGACGTGGACCAGGATCAGAATGTCAGCCAGGAAGAGTTCAAGATGGCCGTGCCCGCGCAGCAGCAGACCGAGGCCGAGCGGCTCTACCAGGAATTCGATGTGGATAAGGATGGCGTGCTTGACCAGGAAGAGTTCGACAAGGCCAAGATGCAGATGCAGGAGCAAGCCATTCCCATCGAAGGCGGCGGCCAGCAGGGTCAGCAGGAGATGGGTACCCAGGAGCAGGGACAGACGGGCAGCCAGCCCGGCATGACCGATTCTCCTCAAGGCCAGCAGGAAATGAGCACCGAGGAGCAGCCAAGCTCGACGGACAGCCAGACATCTGGCCAAACCGACGGCATGACCACCGGCGGCAGCCAGCAGCAATAAGCTTTCGATAGCTCCCTTACCCTAACCCCTCCCCCCGCCCCGGCCCCCTTCCTCAGGGGGCCGGGCATTTTCGTGCCCGGAATAAAAATTGGCTCGAAGACAGACAGCTTCCTTGGCCCGAAAAAGTTCGACATCGCCGCATGCCGCGCTAGACTAAAGCAGATTGCTTTTAAGACGCCCGCTCCGGCGTTGACGGCGCAAGTGAATTGCGCCTACGCCGAAGCTAGCGGCAAGCCATGCCGACGCATGGCTTGCAGAGCATTTTCAAAAGCAAAATGCTCTAAAGGCATGTTGGGCAAGCCATACCCGCACAGGAGGAGCCATGCTACGCACGATGAGCATTATTTTAACGGCAAGCCTGCTTCTGCCTATTTGGGCTGCGCAGGCCTCGGCCCAGGAACTGCCCGAGAGCGAAGTCGAAGCTTGGCGCGGGCCCATGAACGAGTTCTCGGCCTACGACATCGACCTGAGCGGCGGGCTGTCGCGCGAGGAGTTCACCCGCGCGGCCGATCCGCGCCTGGACGACCGCAGCTTCGACGAGTTCGACCTGGACCTGGACGAGGAGGTCGAGCCGGAGGAGTTGGAGGAGATGCTTGTGGAAGACAACTGATGAAGGCCCGGGGCCCTACTCTTCCCGCTCGACCCTGTTCCTGCCCTTCTCCTTGGCCCGATACAGGGCATCGTCGGCGCGCTTGACCAAGGACTCCACATTGTCGCCGGGCCGCAGCATGGCAACGCCGAGGCTGATGGTCACGACGCTCGGCAGGCCGGATTCGGTCGCCAGGCGATCATGCACGGCCAGACGCACGCGCTCGGCCAGCTCCATCGCGTGCTCCGAGTCCGTGCCGGGGAGCACGAGGAGGAACTCCTCGCCACCAAAGCGCCCAACCACGTCGTAGCCGCGCACTGCTTCACGCGCGATGCGCGCCAAGGCCTTGAGCACCGTGTCGCCCTTCTGGTGGCCGTGAGTGTCGTTGACGCGCTTGAAGTGGTCCACATCCATGAGCGCGCAAGCCAGCGGCTGCCCGGTGCGCATGGCGCGAGCCAACTCCTCCTCCAGGCGGGCCATGAGCTGACGGCGATTGGGCACGCCCGTGAGCACGTCCGTGTTGGCCAGCAGCTCGCAAAGGTCCTGGGCCTGGGCGATCTGCCTCCTGAGCCTGCGGAAATAAAGCAGCACCAGGGCAAGCAGGAGCATCGAGGCAGCCGCGGCGGCCGTCGCAGCTTGCCGGAACCATTGATCATGGCGGGCGAGCGCGCCCTTGATATCCAGGCGCACGCTAATGGCGCCATTGATATCGCCGACCTCATAACCCTGCTTGGCATGGCAAGACAGACAGCCCGCATCGATGCGCAAGGGCGCCATGTAGTGCAGCACGGCCGGCGCGGCCGGCCCCAGATCCTCCATGCGCCAGAACTCGGCATCCCCGGCCCGGAAGGCCTCCAGTCCTACGCGCTCCAGCTGGTCCGGGCCGTTGCGCGGGTTTAGGGGCCTGTCGCCGACCATGCGAAAGCTAAACAGCCGTTCCTGCCGCGAGTGTTCAGAAATTTCCACGACCATGAGCGCCGGGTTCTTGAGAGTCAGCGTGCGGCCGTCCGCGGTCTGAACGTCCGGGTGCTCCAGGTAAGGATTGGACTGCACCCCGTCGGTCTTCACGGCGTAGACACCGCCGAGGTTGGCGTTCCAATGCCGGGTCACGAGGATGCTTTCAAATAGGGAGCGGGCCTGTGCGAGCACGAGTTCGCGCATCTGGTTCTGGCTCTCGCGATGGATCCAGATGAAGAGCACGGCGATAAACGCGGCAAAGGTAAAAGTAGTGAAGCCCACGAACGCGGCATAGCTTCCCCACGGGCGGGACCATATGGGCGAGGCCGCGCGCTGCTCGGTTTGCGGGCCAGACTTATCCTGTCCGCGCATGTGCGTACGGGGGTGCTGCAAAGGCATGCGAATCTCCAATGGCTGCATGACAGGGGTGCGTGATCATATGATGCGGAAGGAAAAAGCAACAAGCGAAAAGATTCATTAAGCCGAAATTTTGCAACAACGATGGATGCATCGCCAGATTTGCCAAAGAGCCTGCCTGTGGCTTGATCGCTCATGCTACGTTAGATCATTTTGCTTTTGAAAATGCTCTGCAAGCCATGCCTCGGCATGGCTTGCCGCTAGCTTCGGCGTAGGCGCAATTCACTTGCGCCGTCAACGCCGGAGCGGGCGTCTTAAAAGCAATCTGCTCTAGACGCAGGGGATTACCAACTCATGCGTATTACGACATAGAGAGCAGGTTCGACTTGCAACAGCTTCGCGGACGCGCCTCAGCCCTGACGCAACCGCACCCGCGCCCCGTAGTAGGGCGTGCCCCGACCCAGGTCGCTCTCTTCGTCCGTGGTGAGCAGGTTCACGCCGTGGCCTGCCTTGAGCCAGCCGCCGCGCTCGGCAGCCAGGGTGTCCCGGCGCAGGCCCGCGTCCAGCTTGAGCGCCACACGCAACTCCGCCTTGTCGTTGCCGAGCATGGCCTCGTCGCCGTCGGCCAAGCCCAGCCGGGCAGCCTCCTCGGGGTGCACGCGCACCACGGGCAGGGGCGTGTGGCTGTCCAAGGTCCGTTCGGAGCAGATCTGGCGCGGCCCGCCCGTGGTCAGGAAGTGGTAGCCGCCATCCTTGGCGGGCTCCCGCAGGCCGAACTCCGTGAGGAAACGAAAGTTGCCCGTATGCGTGGGGAAACGCCGGTCAGTGTAGGGAGCCATGGGCGCCCAGGGAATGCGCACCGGCCCGGCCATGATGCTTTCAAAGCTCACGCCGGCGTCCTCCAGGGGCCGCACCAGGCGGCGCAGCCACTCCTCGTCGGGCCGGTCGAGCAGGCCCGCGGCCGGGTTGCGCCGGGCCAGGTCGCGTAAGATGTGGAACATGGGCCGGCACTCTCCCGGCGCTTCCATGGCCTTGTTCACCGGCCCGACATAGTTGTGGCCGTAGCCGGTCACGATGTCCGTCTCCTCCAGGAAGGCCGCGCAGGGCAGGAACAGGTCGGCGTGGTCCGAGGTGTCGTCCAGGAAATGGCCCAGATGGGCCACGAAGGGGATGGAGTCCAGGGCCTTGGCCACAAGTCCGGAGTTGGGGGCCATGCACACGGGGTTGGCCGCGCTGACCACCGCTACCCGCAGGGGCGTCTCCGACTGCTGGGCGGCCAGGATCTCCGCGCCGATGCGCGGCATGGACAGCTTCCTGCGCGGCGGGTGCAGGTCCTCGCCCCACAAGGACTGATCGTAGGGGCCGTACTCGTCGAAGCCCTGGGACACGCCGCCGCCCGGCAGGCCGATGTTGCCCGTGAGGGCGGCCAGGGCGTCGATGGCCCGCACGCTGTGGTGTGCCTGCTTGTGGCGGTGCAGGCCCCAGCCCAGCAGCACGGCCGCCGGTCGCCGGGCCATGGTCCTGGCCAGCAGTTGCGCGTCGGCCTCGGGCACATCGCAGGCCGCCAGCAGCCGGCCCAGGTCCTGTTGCCTAAGCAGATCCAGGTACTCATGGGCATGGTCCGCGTGGTTGGCCAGGAAGATGCCGTCCTCCAGCCCCTCGTCCAAGACGATGCGCGCGGCGGCCAGGGCCAGAAAGCCGTCCGTGCCCGGCCTGGGCTGGATGAAGTGGTCGGCAAGGGCCTTGGCGGTCTCGCTGCGCACTGGATCGATGAGCAGGATGGGCGCCTGCCGGCGCTCTCTGGCGGCGCGCAAGAGCGGCATCATGGGGGCCTGGGTCACGGCCGGATTACGGCCCCAGAGCACGATGGCCCTCGCGTTCATGTGGTCCAGGGGATCGTGGGAGATGCGCCGGCCCATGTCCAGGTTCTGGGCCGCGATGGCCGTGCCGCTGCACAGGGTGCCGGTCAGGGTGGTTACTCCGCCGAGCAGGGCGAAGAAGCGGGCGTTGAGGATCGTGAGCGCCGTGCGCTCGCCGAAGCCTTGGTAGTTCAGGATGCTTTCGGGCCCGTGGCTGTCCAAGGCCGTTTGCAGCCGCTCGGACAGTTCGTCAAGGGCATGTTCCCAGGATACGCGCAGCCATGACCCGGACTTGCCGTTGCTTTTACGCAGCGGGTGCAGCACGCGCTCGGGGTGCGCCAGCCGTTTCACGTAGGCGTTCGTCTTGCCGCAGGCCCGGCCGCGGGTCACGGGATGGTCCGGGTCGCCCGTGAGCGAAACCACCCGCCCGCCGCGCACCTCGGCCACGAGGCCGCAGCAGCCGGGACAGTCGCGGGTGCAGGTGGTTATCACGCGCTTGGTCATGTGCCTGATCTCCTTCCGCTGGTGCGGCTAGCTCATGGCTTCTGCCCAAAGGCCGGCTGGCGTCCTGAGTGCGGACGGCGAAACGCAGCCGACGCATGGCGGCTTGTCGGCATGAGCCGCCATGCGTCGCTGCGGAGCGGGATGGCGGAGCCGCGATCCATTGTCGATTGACAGGGGGGTCCCGGACTGTCGCGGCTCGCGCCGGAATGACAGCAAGAACCCTGCCCAACCGAAAATCCAAGTCCTGCCTTTATAGGAAACCGCCAGGCAATGCATCTGCTACGTTTTTGAAGGCTTCCACCTTCACAAATGTAGGGCTTCAATTTAGCCCACGGCCTTCATATCAAAAATATCCTTTAATTACAGGCAAAAACCTGCATGGAACGCTCCTTGTACTAACAGGATGTCGCAAGGGCCGGGGGGTTCGTGACGGCAGGCGAGCCTGCCTGCGGGAGTCGACCCGGAAAAGCGGCCCAAGGAGCCGAAAATGGAAACCATCTTCGAGGAACGCCAGGACCAGATACAGGTCACGAACGCCGAGACGGCCTTCGAGATCGCCTGCAACAAGGACAGCCTCGCCGGGGCGGTCAGCCAACGGGCCTGCGTGTTCTGCGGCTCGCGCGTGGTGCTCTACCCCATCGCCGACGCCCTGCACCTGGTTCACGGGCCAATCGGCTGCGCGGCCTACACCTGGGACATCCGCGGCGCGTTGTCTTCGGGGCCGGAGCTGCACCGCCTGTCCTTCAGCACCGACTTGCGCGAAAGGGACGTCATCTTCGGAGGCGAGAAGAAGCTGTACGCCTCACTGGTCGAACTCCTCGACCGCCACCAGCCCAAGGCCGCTTTCGTCTACTCGACCTGCATCGTGGGCCTTATTGGCGACGATATTCTGGCCGTGTGCCGCAAGGTCACAGCGGAGAAAGGCATCCCGGTCATCCCGGTCATGTCCGAAGGCTTCAAGGGCAACAAGCGCGCCGGCTACCTGGCCGCCTGCCAGGCCATGGCCAGGCTGGTGGGCACGGGCGACACCACGGGCATATCGCCCATGTCCGTGAACATCCTGGGCGACTTCAACCTGGCCGGCGAAATTTGGCTCGTGCGCGAATACTTCAAGAAGATGGGCATCCAGGTCGTGGCCAACATCACGGGCGACGGCCGGGTAGACGACATCCGCCGCTGCCACGGCGCGGGGCTCAACGTGGTGCAGTGCTCGGGCTCGACCATGGACCTCGCCAAGATCATGCAGGACAAGTACGGCGTGCCCTTCATGCGCGTGTCCTACTTCGGCATCGAGGACATGGCCCAGGCCCTGTACGACATCGCCAAGGTCTTCCTGCCCCACGACCCCGACATCCTGCGCCGCACCCAGGAGCTGGTGCGCAACGAGCTGTCCGGGCTCATGCCCAGGCTCAAGGCCCTGCGCAAGGACCTGGAAGGCAAGAAGGCCGCCATCTACGTGGGCGGCGCGTTCAAGGCCTTCTCCCTGGTCAAGGCCTTTCGCCACCTGGGCATGAAGACCGTCATGGTCGGCTCCCAGACCGGCACCCAGGAAGATTACAAAGAGCTGGCCGAGATCACCGACGAGGGCACGATCATTATCGACGACGCCAACCCGCTGGAACTGTCCCGCATCGTCAAGGACAAGGACGTGGACATCCTGGTGGGCGGGGTCAAGGAACGGCCCATCGCCTACAAGCTCGGCGTGGGCTTCTGCGACCACAACCACGAACGCAAGCTGGCCCTGGAGGGCTTCGAGGGCATGTACAACTTCGCCCTGGAGGTCCACCGCACCGTAACCTGCCCAGTCTGGCGCTTCACGCCCCGCCGCTCCGGCGTGCCCATTGGCAAGGCCCCAGCCAGCGAAACATTTACCGCAACCAACGAGGAGGCCTAGGCCATGAAGGACGGCAAGCCCTACGTCTCCACCACCAACGCCTGCAAGCTGTGCAAGCCCCTTGGCGCGGCAGTAGCCTTCCGGGGCATCGAGGGCTGCGTGCCCTTCCTGCACGGCTCCCAGGGCTGCGCCACGTACATGCGGCGCTACGTCATCAGCCATTTCCGCGAGCCCGTGGACATCGCGTCCTCGGCTCTCGGCGAGAAGCATGCGGTCTACGGCGGCGGCCCGAACCTCAAGAAGGGGTTGCTCAACGTCATGCAGAAGTACGGCGCGCAGGTCATCGGCGTGGCCACGACCTGCCTGACCGAAACCATCGGCGACGACGTAGGCCAGATCCTGCGCGAGTTCCGCGCCGAGTTCGGCCAGGAGCTGAAGCTGCCCGAGCTGGTGCACGTGTCCACGCCCTCCTACGAGGGCACGCACATGGAAGGCTTCCACGCCGCCGTGCGCGCGGTGGTCGAGCAGCTCACCGAGTCTGATTTCGGCCCCAAGCACGGTCCCGTGGCCTGCCTGCCCGGCTTCGTCTCGGCCGAGGACCTGCGCGGGCTCAAGGCCCTGTTCGCGGACTTCGGCCTGCCCATAACGCTTTTGCCCGACTACTCCGAGTCTCTCGATGGCACGGCCGCGGCCGATTACGAGAAGCTGCCCCCCGGCGGCACGCCCGTGGCTGCCATCAAGGCCTTGGGCGGCTCGCGCGCCTGTATCGAATTCTCGCGTTGCCAGAAGGATTCGCTCCTGGCCGGCAGCGTGCTGCGCGACACGCACGCCGTGCCGTTGCAGCGCATGGGCCTGCCCATGGGCCTGCGCGCCAGCGACGAGTTTGTGCAGACCCTGGAGCACATCTCCGGCCGCCCAGCGCCCGAGGCCCTGGTCAAGGAGCGCGGTCGCCTGGTGGACGCCATGGTCGATGCGCACAAGTACATCTCGGGCCTAAAGGCCGTGGTCTACGGCGAGGAGGACCTGGCCGTGGGCCTGACGGCCCTGTTGGCCGAGGTCGGCATCCATCCCGTGCTCGTGGCCACGGGCGGCGAGCCCGCGCGCTTCGAAGAAGAGGTCGCGGCCGTGACCGAAGGGCTCGTGCCCATGCCCTTGGCGCTCAAGGGCGTGGACTTCTACGATATCGTCGACCAGGCCAAAACACTCGCGCCTGATATCGTGGTCGGAAACTCCAAGGGCTACCGCGTGCTTGCCCGCGAGCTGAACATCCCGCTGGTGCGCGTGGGCTTCCCCATCCACGACCGCTTCGGCGCGCAGCGCGTACGCCACATCGGCTACGCCGGAACCCAGGAGCTGTTCGACCGCATCGTCAACGCCGTGTTGGAGAAGCGCCAGGAGGAATCTCCTGTGGGCTTCATGTATATCTAGAGGAGACTCGCCATGACCATGACGCCCGATATCTCGCGCCACCCGTGCTTCAATAAGAGCGTATCCGGCCAGTGCGGCCGCATCCACCTGCCCGTGGCGCCCGCGTGCAACATCCAGTGCCGCTACTGCAACCGCAAGTACGACTGCGTGAACGAATCGCGGCCGGGCGTGACCTCGGGCGTGCTCACGCCGCCGCAGGCCGCGGCCTACCTGGACCGCGTGCTGGAAAAGGAGCCGCGCATCACCGTGGTGGGCATCGCCGGTCCCGGTGACCCCTTCGCCAATGCCGAGGCGACATTGGCGACTATCCGGCTCATCCGCGAGCGCCATCCCGAGATGCTCTTCTGCGTGTCCACCAACGGCCTGGGCCTGCCGCCATACCTGGACCGGGTCAAGGACGCCGGCATCACGCACATGACCGTGACGGTCAACGCCGTGGACCCGGCCGTGGGCAAGCGCTTCTACTCCTGGGTGCGCGACGGCGAGCGCACGCTGCACGGCCGCGAGGCCGCCGAGCTGCTGCTCATGCGCCAGCTGGAATCCATCCGGGGCCTCAAGGAGCGCGGCATCACGGTCAAGGTCAACACCATCCTCACGCCCGGTTACAACGACGGGCATATCGAGGAGCTGGCCAAGGCCATGGCCAGCATGAGCGTGGACATGCTCAACGTCATGCCCCTGCATCCCACGGCCGATACGCCTTTCGAAGGCATCCGCGAGCCGGATAAGGCTTTTGTCGAAAAACTCCGCAAGGCCGCCGAGCAACACCTGCCGCAGATGCGCCACTGTCGCCGCTGCCGGGCCGACGCCGTGGGCCTGCTGGGCAACGACCGCTCGGGCGAGTTCGCCGGTTGCCTGTCCGAGTGCGGCCGCACCGAGGACAGCGCCTGCGGCGGCCTGAAAGCCTTGCCCGTGGCCTCGGCCGTATCCGCCGCGCGCGCACATGCTTTTGACCGTCCGCACGTGGCCGTGGCCTCGCTGGAAGGCCTGCTGGTCAACAAGCACCTGGGCGAGTCCGAGAAATTCCAGATCTGGACGCGCACGGACAACGGCTACGAGATGATCGAGGAGCGCCCTGCCCCGGACATCGGCGCGGGACCCAAGCGCTGGTACGCCCTGGCCGATTCCCTGAGCGACTGCCGCGCCGTACTCGTGGCTCGGCTGGGCGAAACCCCGCGCGCCATCATGGAAGAGCAGGGCCTGTTGCCCGTGGAAACCGAAGGCTTCATCGAGGAGGCCCTGGACGCCGTGTACAACTCGGTCGATCCACGCGCCCTGCAGGCCCTGCGGCCCAAGAAACGCAAGACCTGCGCCGCTGGCTGCTCCGGAGGCGGAGAGGGCTGCGGTTAAAGCATACGGAGCATGAACTGGGAAGGGCTTTGCCCTCCCCATACCCCACCCACCAGGGGGTAACGACCCCCTGGACCCGCGCAACTCGTTTGCAAAGTGCCCCCAAGTATAATCCAGCCCCGTGAGCCCGGCCACCTTGGCCGGGCTCACTCTTTTTTGTCGTCTCGGGATCAGCAGGACCTTGAAAGAGGTTTCGGCTTATAATCATGGCTCCGACCCCTGAGCTTACATACAACAAGCATACGGGTGGAGCCGTACACAAGCGGTTTGGCGCAGGAGGGTACGCTTGGGTTCCGCCCGAAACCGACAAAGCAGTGCGCATGGCTGCGCCCATGCGTATGCACAAGGGTTAGGGGAGGAAAAACATGGCACGTTTCATCTTGGCCCTGATCATGGGCGCTTTCCTTGCAGCTCCAGCCTATGCGGCGGAGTCGACATTCGGTGATGGGACCATTTACTGGCCAGGTTCTCCGGAGGCCGAGGACGCGTATCCCGAACCGACCGACCACAACACCCAGGACCACTACGGCACGCCCGACATAACCGGCGGCGTGGCCAGCGCCACCGACGGGCTCGATTCAGTGCAATTCAACATCGTGATCACGCGGGAAGCCGACTGGACCGAGGAGCTGTGGCGCAACGTGTGGTTCGTTCTGTATCCCGGCGACCTGTTCCTGGACACGAACTCCGACGGCGTGTGGGAATACGTGGTGGTCATGAATCCGGACAAGACGGATTGGACGCCCATCGACACGTATGTCAGCAATACCCAGTTCGGTCTCAACCGCGACGCGGGGCTGTACCCGCTGCACAGGTTCACGGCTCCGCTGCAGGCTCCGTTCACGGGCGCATACCCGTATCATGAGACCATCAAGCCCGCTAACTTCCGCCCGCGCTACGACCATCCCATATGGGCCGACATGGGCTCCGGCTACATGGGCGCGCAGGTGGGCTCCGTGCAGTTCAGCGGCTGGCCGACCTTCCCCGAAGGCTACAACATGGAGCCTCTGCCCGTAACCTTCGACTTCAACACCACGAGCCTGCAGGGGTTGAACATCCCCACCAACAACCTGACCATCGGCTTCACCATCAGCACCGCCAGCGACGTGATTCTGCAGCAGGTCTCCGTCGCCAGCGGCGAGCACAGGCCTTGCCCCATTTCCGTGCCGAACATGCTCCTTCTGCAGTAGCCAGCATCCTCTAACAGCCACGGGGGCGACAGCCCCCGGCAAACCCCGTCAAGCTATGCCTCGACGGGGTTTGCCGCCTTCAGGATGTATCTCCACGGCCTCTTCCCCATCTCGTAATGATACCGCCTCTTTCGTATGCGAACGCTTTTGGCTTCGGCCAAACCAACGGTTAAAGCACCTTGCAAATAAAATGAGGGTGCAGGGAAATCATTTCTTTGGCGGGAGAGAGTCTAAGAGAGGCGGCGCCCTCGCCCAGGTCAAATCCAAACGGATCTAGTGCATGGAGCGGGAGTAGGCAAAATCGCATGGTCTTGCCGCGCTCCCGGAGCTCCTCCTCGGATGCTGCAAACCCTTTTGCGCAATACTGCAATTATTCGCGTTTCCAGGAAGCCGTGGCCCCTAATATCATCCTGGTCTTGGATGCCTAAGCACTACAGAATGCGGGGATAAACTCGGTCCAGGCGCGCAAGCAAGAGCGCGGCGACGAGGCACAAGACCAGACCGACGGCCGCAGCGAAGGCCAGGGCCTGCGCGTCTGGCCAGGCGCCTTCAATGAGCACGCTACGGTAACCGGCGATGAGCGTGGCCATGGGGTTCAGATGAAAGACCAGCATGTGCTTGGGCAGGAGCACCGTGCGGATGTCGAAGAAGATGCCCGAGACGAAGAAGCCCACCTGCAGCGCCGTGGCGACGAGGAAACGCATGTCCGGGACAAAGGGAACCACCGCAGCCAGCACCGCGGCTAGGCCGTAGCAAACCAGGAATTGGGCGGCCATGAGCGCCGGCAGGGCCAGGTAGGCTCTTGTGGGAGGGAAGCCCGTGGCCCACAGGAACAGGAGCAGCAGGCCGAGCACGATGAGGAACTTGAAGTAGTCGGTCAGGGCCACGACCATGGGAAAGAAACTCTTGGGCAGGTAGGCTTGGAGCACGATGCCCTTGCTGTTGATGATGGAGTTGCTTCCATTGGCCACGGTGCTCCCGAACCACTTCCACACGCTCACCCCGACGAGCAGGAACTGCACGAAATTCGGCGTATCGCGGTTCATGAAGATGCCGAAGACCAGATAGAGCACGGCCATGTTCAGCACAGGCTCGAAAACCCACCACAGATAGCTGATGTAGTAGCGCCGCACCTCGGAAGCCAGGTCGGCGAAAACTCGGTAAAAGACGAGGCTCCACCAGCCGTACAAGGTCAGCATGGTCCAGCGGTCCGGCCCGGAACGTCCCTGGGTCCTGGGACGTTCCGTGACCGGCGGGAGGACCATGCCGTTGCGCAAGGCTCTTTCGGGTATTCCCAGCATCGGCCAGTTATAGTGGAACGTAGCGGGTGCGTCCAGCGGCGGGGAAATAAATCAGGGTCTGGGAGGGCAAAGCCCTTCCCAGTTCTTATGCGGTTCGCCTTATCTGGCGCGGAACTTGTTCACGATGCGCCAGCCCTGGATCTCCGCGCGGTCGAGCAGGCAGGCTACGCGGCGCGAACGGGCGGCGAGGATGGCAAAGGCAAGCAGAAAGAAGACAAAGGCCGGGCCGGGCAGCACGGACAACACCGCACCCACGACTAGTAGCACGGCGGCAAGGACGTAGTACATGGTGCGCCGGGCGGGGTGCATCTGGCTGTCCCTGCTCCGGCGGTGGTAGTTGCGAAAACGCGCTCCGGGCCGGTCGTGGATGACCTCGCGCACGGTGCGCTTCATTCGTTTCAGCATGGGCCGGGCCTCCTTTGGTCCTTGGCTGTTTTGGAAACGATTCTCCGACAGGCCAATGGAACATTCATATAGGGCTGGAACGAGGTTGGGGCAAGCCAGGCACTCGCGCAGGACGATGGCAGGCTGGCAGCCTTCGGTTTCCTGAACGGCTACGCGTCGGGCAGGGCCTTGAGGGTCAAGCCGGGCAGACGCCGGGCGATGTAGGCCAGGAAGCTCGGGTAGCCGCGCTTGGCCGCGGCCACGTCCAAAAAGGCCGACAGGCAACCCGGATCCAGCAGAATGGCCTGATACAAGCTGGCGGGCAGCAGGTCGTGGATACGCAGAGCCAGAAGCGAATGGCGCAGTTGGCGCAGCAGCGGCCGACACAGGTCAGTGTAGATGCGTTCCAGCCCACCCGCCCCGTCCTTTTCTTTATCCAGATCTCCATGTGCCAGGGCCAGGGCCGCGGCATGTCCCGCTGCCGCGCCCGAGAGCAGGGCGTAGGCTATGCCTTCGCAGGTGAAGGCGTCGGCGAAGCCGCCCGCGTCGCCGGCCAGCAGCACTCGACCCGAAGCCAGACGCCGCTTGAGGCCGCCCAGGGGAACTATGTGCCCGCGCAGGGGCAGGTCCGCGTCGAATCCGTGTCCGCCGAGATAGCCGCCCAGAATCCGCCGGGGACCATGGCAATGTCCGGGCATGGCGCTCAGACCCACGCTGGCGCTTTCGCGGCGGGGGAATATCCAGGCGTAGCCCGTGCGGGTCAGGCCGGTTTCGATGTGCATGAGGCCGTGGTCGTCCACTTGGCCGTTCAGAGTCGAATCCGTGCTCACGCAGATCCAGAAACGCTCGCCGTTAATCGGCCGCACCACTCGCTTGAGCCTGCCGGACGCGCCCTCGGCGATGACGGCCAGGCGGCCCGACCACGTCTCGCGGCCAGCGCTGATGGCGACGCTGCTCCTGTCCTGCGTCACGGCCTCCACCCGCCGGCCCAGCTCCACGCGTGCGCCGGCGGCCGCCGCCGCATGCAGCAGCAGGCTGTCGAAACGCTCGCGCAGCACCGTCACGGCCACGGGCCAGGGCTTGCGCACCTCTACGCTGCGGCCCGCGATAGTGATGCGCGCACCCATGAGCGGACGCTCGATCACGGACTCGGGAAGCCGGAGCCCCACCGAGGCAAGGGCATCGAGGGCGCGTAGGGTAAGCCCTCCGCCGCACGGCTTGGCGCGGGGAAACAGGTCCTTGTCCAGGAGCAGCGTCTTGAGGCCGGACTGGGCGGCCTGACGGGCGGCCATGGATCCGGCCGGCCCGGCTCCGATGACGATGAGGTCGTACATGCTCGCCTGGCGGCCCGAAGGCGCGCGGTCTCTGGTTCGCGAAGGCCCAACCATACTCGTGTAACGCACCTTTCGGCCCGAGGCCAGCCTTGGCGGCTGACTTCGACATCTGACCGCTCTTGACTCCGGGAGACCTAATGGCCAATTGAGTCCGATGCGCAGCACACCCTTTCAGGCCTTGATTTTCGATTTCGACGGCACCCTGGCCGCCCTGACCATCGATTTCGCGCTCATGAAGCAGCGGCTGGCGGCCCTGGCCGAGGTCTTCCTGGAAGAATCCATCTCGCCCGACGGCCTGCCCGCCCTGGAATGGGTCGAACAGCTGGCCGCCACGGTCATGTCCCGCCACGGCCGGGAACTCTCCCTGGAGTTCCACACCCGCTGCCGCTTCCTGATTATGGACATGGAGATAAAGGCCGCGTCGCAGGGTTCCCTTTTCCCCACCACTCGCTCCATGCTCACCCGATTGCGCGGCTGCGGCGCGCGCACCGCGGTCATTACCCGCAACTGCACGCCCGCAGTGACAGCCGTGTTCCCGGACATCGCCCAGCGTGTGGATTGCCTGCTTCCACGCGAGAGCGTGGTAAGGGTCAAACCCGATCCGGAGCACCTGCTGACCGCGCTGGAGCGGCTGGCCGTGCCGCCCGAGGCCGCGCTCATGATCGGCGACCATCCCATGGACGTGCTCACGGGCCGGCGCGCGGGCACGGCCACGGCGGCCGTGGCCAGCGGACGGACCCTGCCGGAGGAGCTTCACGCCAGCGGGCCGGACTTCCTGGCTCGGGACTGCGCCGGGCTCATGGCCTTGCTCGAGGACCGGAACCTGCTGCCGCAAACTTGCGCGGTCGCTGGTCATTGAAACCATGAGCGTGCACCACGCAGGAAGGCAAGATTTGCAATGAGACTGATACCGCACAAGGCGCTGCAGCTTATGCTCTGCAAAGCGCTCAACCTGACACTAGCGCGAGGGTACGGTAAGGTGTTGAAGCTTGAGTTCGATCCAAAGACAAAGTCATTGAAGGCCAAGGTGCTGCTGGAGGGTGAATCCGAGCCCATCGACCTGGAGATAGGCAAGTTCGAGATGACCGTGCGCGACGGCACGGGTCATATTCTGCTGAGCGAGATCAAGACCTCGCGGCCGTGGTTGACGACCTTGTGCTCCAGGCTGCTGGAGAACCGCCCCATCAAGGTCGATCCCGCCGTCTGCAGCTGCCTGTCCCTGATCCTTTAAGCGGTTTTCCTCGGAGCGCGCCGAACTGTCGGCGCGCTCGCCATTATCGGCTACGGGGCACGAAGCGCTTCCACTCGTTCGCGTCCAGCACCCCGTCCCTGTTCTTGTCAAAAGTCTCGAAGTATTCCTCGTCCACGCCGGGGTAAGTGACAAAGACCTCCTCGAAGGAAATCCATCCGTCGTGGTCCTTGTCCATGGCTGCGAAGGAGCGCTTGGCCAGAGCCAGGCCTGGGGAAACGGACCAGGCGGTCAGAGCCGCCACGAGGCCAATAATCATAACGAGTCGCTGCACGTCGCTCAACCTCTCTGAAAGTCAGTCTTTCGGTTCCTGTCCGCAGCTTGCGGCCGATCCATCAACCGCAGAGGCCGCCACGCGGCCACAATTCTAGCTGCAAAAACCTGGCCCGCCAGCGATCCCACGCTCCGCCACATGCGGCCGCACGGGCTGCATGATCTTTCGCGGCCCCGGTCGCTCGCAAGGCATCCTGATTGTTCCGCTTCCCGACAGATTGTGCTAAAGTCGGCTTTTTCGTCAAGAAGGGCAAGGAGTCAGGCTATGCCACTCCGGCATTCCAGGCCTAATTCCGTTCGCAGGGACGGAAACCTGGAAAGGCTTGGCGAGGATACCTCTCCGCACGTGATCAGCGATCCGAGGCTTATGGGAGCCTGCCCACGTAGCTCGACAAACAGCAATGGAGCAAAAAATGACAAAGACCATTTGTATTACAGGCGCCACGGCGGGCTTCGGCGCGGCCTGCGCGCGAAAGTTCGCCGCCGGCGGCTGGCGTCTCGTGCTCACGGGCCGGCGGCACGAGCGCCTGGAAGCCCTGCGCGCCGAGCTGTCCGGCGTGCCCGTTCATCTGGCGGTGTTCGACGTTCGCGACAAGGCCGCCTGCGAGCGCGAACTGAATGCGCTGCCCCAGGGCTTCGGGGATATCGATGTGCTCGTGAACAACGCCGGCTTGGCCCTGGGCTTGGAGCCGGCTTGGGAATGCAGCCTGGAGGATTGGGAAACCATGGTGGACACGAACATCAAGGGCCTGCTGCACATGACCCGGCTGGTCCTGCCGGGCATGGTGGCGCGAGGCCGCGGCCACGTGGTCAACCTGGGCTCCATCGCCGGCGACTATCCCTATCCCGGGGGCAATGTGTACGGAGCCACCAAGGCCTTCGTCAAGCAGTTCTCCCGCAACCTGCGCGCTGACCTGCACGGCAAGGGCGTGCGCGTGACCAACATCGAGCCCGGCATGGCCGAGAGCGAATTCTCGCTGGTGCGCTTCCAGGGCGACGCCGAGAAGGCCGGCAAGGTCTATGACAAATGCCAGCCGCTCACGCCCGAGGACATCGCCGAGTGCATCTGGTGGGTCTGCACGCTCCCCGCGCACATGAACATCAACCGCCTTGAGGTCATGCCCACCTGCCAATCCTTTGGACCGCTGCCCGTGGCCAGGGGCTAAAACATACCGCATGATAACCGGGAAGGGCTTTGCCCTTCCCGGACCCCGTCCCACCGGGAGCCTTTCAAGATAAGAGGATGCCCTGGACCCCGCTTTTCTTTTTGCAAACAAACAAGATGGGTTCCTTGCCGGACCGCCAAAGCGGCAAGGCCCCGGTTTCCCGGGGCCTTCCGCTGGTCGTGTGAAGGAGGCGATGGGGTGCTATGTGCGGGCCTGTCGGCCTTACTGTCCCATGGGAATAGTCACGAACAGGTTCTGGCCGCGCCGTGAGAGCAGCAGCAGGGCTACGCCCTTGCGCTTGGCATCTTCGTTGATGATGCGCTGAGCCTCGGCCGGGTTGTTCACGGGCTGCTGGTTGATCTCCAGGATCACGTCGCCGGGGGCAACGCCGTTCTCTTCGGCTGGCGAACCGGGGGCCACGGCCTGTACGAGCACGCCTCGGCCCGGCTCCACGCCCAGAGCGCTGGCTTCCTGGTCCGTAAGCTTGCGCATGGACATGCCCAAAAGCTCGCCGCCGGGCTGCTGCGGCCCAGGCTGGCCGGGCTGCATCTGGCCCAGGGCCTCGGCCGAACGCTTGGCCAGCTTGACCGTGTACTCCTTCTGCTTACCGCCGCGCCAGACCGTGAGCTTCACGCGCTCGCCCGGAGGCATGGCGCCTATGCGCATGGTAAGCGTGCGGGAGTCCTCCACCGGCTGGCCGTTTACGCGGGTAATGACATCGCCCTGCCGGATGCCTGCCTCGGCGGCCGGGCTTCCGGGACTGACAGAAGCCACCAGCGCGCCTTGCGCCTCCTTAAGGCCCAGGGCCTTGGCCGTGTTGGCGTCCATGTCCTGGATGGCCACGCCCAGTAGGCCGCGGCGTACCTCGCCATGTTCGCGCAACTGCTGGATCACGCTCTTGGCGATGTCGCTCGGCACGGCGAAGCCGATGCCCTGGCCCGTGGCCACGATGGCCGTGTTGATGCCGATTACCTTGCCGGCCATGTTGATGAGCGGACCGCCGGAGTTGCCGGGGTTGATGGAGGCGTCGGTCTGGATGAAGTTGTCGTAGGGCCCTGCGCCGATGACCCGGCCCTTGGCGCTGATGATGCCGGCCGTGACGCTGTGGTCCAGGCCGAAGGGGTTGCCCACGGCCAGCACCCATTCGCCCACCTTGGCCTGCTCGGAATTGCCGAACTCCAGCGGGACGAGCCGAGTCTTGGGCTCGATCTTGATCAGGGCCAGGTCGGTTTCGGGATCGGTGCCTATGACCTTGGCAGGATAGGTATCCTTGCCGTCATCCAGGAGCACCTCAATGGAGGCGGCGTCCTGCACCACGTGGTTGTTGGTGACGATGAAACCGTCCTGGGAGATGATGAACCCGGAGCCCAGGGAGGCCTGGGGCCTGGGCATGGGCATGCCTTCGCCGAAGAAGTCGCGGAAAAATTCCTCCAACGGATTGCGGCCTCGGGGACCTTGGGGTCCCTGGGGGCCCTGGCGCATGGCCGGCCCGCCTTCGGGCATCGCCACCTTGGAGCTGATGTTGACCACCGACGGCGCGGCTTTCTCGGCCAGGTCGGTGAATTCGGGGAGGCTCGCAGCCTGTACGCCCGCGGCCGTGACAAGCGCGAGGGTCAGGGTCAAGATCGGGGCTATAGGGAAAAACCTGTGCACGCGTGGACTCATATCTACTCCTTTGCAGCGCATGTCGATGAAATCGTAAGCATCCTAGCTTTCCTGACAATATCCTCCCCATTAAGTTTCTGTAACTATATGCCGTGAAATGCAAGAATTTACTCCGCCGTAGAGTCGTGCAGCCCGCATCCGGAAGGTTCCTCCCGACCGGATCGGGCCGCAATGTCCGCCTCGATTCGCCGCAATGCATGCCATGCAATCGTCCCCTTGCCGCACTGCAGGGGTCCGGGGAAATCGCCTCCCCCGGGCGGGGTTCGGGGCGGCAGCCCTGATTCGTCTTCTCTTGGACCAAGGCCACCGGCTGGTGTAGCATGGCCTTTCCCCTGACTGGGGAAAAGGAGCGCCCATGAACAGCTGGTCCCTGCTGGCCCGGGCCATGAGCTTCGCCAGACCGCACGCCGCCGCGGCCGCCGTGATCCTCGTGCTGACCCTGCTCGTGGCCGGAGCCGGCGCCGTGGACCCCTTGGTCATGAAATACATTTTCGACAGCCTCACGGGGCCGCAGGCCTCCGAAGGGCTGTTTTTCGGTGTGGCCCTGCTGGCCGGGCTGGCCCTTGGCCGCGAGATCGTGCAGGCCTTGTCAAACTGGCTCACCTGGCGCACGCGCCTGCGCATCCACTACCGGCTCCTGGACGAAACCGTGAGCCGACTGCACCGCCTGCCCCAGGACTACCAGCGCAAGGAGGGCGTGGGCGCCATCATGACCCGCCTGGACCGCTCCATCCAGGGCTTCATCGGCGCGGTGAGCGAGATATCCTTCAGCGTGCTGCCCTCGTTGTTCTACCTGGCCCTGGCACTAACGGCCATGCTGCGCCTGGACGCATTGCTGACCGTGGTGGTGGTGGCCTTCGCGCCTCTCCCGGCCATCATCGCGGCCCTGTCCGCCCCGAACCAGACGCGGCGCGAGAAAATTCTCCTGGACAGCTGGGCCGGCATCTACTCCCGCTTCAACGAGGTGCTCTCTGGCATCATGACAGTGCGCAGTTTCGCCATGGAGGACTATGAGAAGCGCCGTTTCCTGCGCGGGGTGCGCGAAGCCAACCGCGTGGTTACGCGCGGCGTGGGCTTCGACACCTCCGTGGGCGCGCTACAGGGCATGGTGGTGGCGGCGGCGCGCATTACGGCCATCGGGCTGGGCGGAGTGCTCGTGTACCAGGGCGACATCACCCTGGGCACGGTGGTGGCATTCCTGGGCTACGTGGGCGGTCTGTTCGGCCCTGTGCAGGGGCTCACGGGCATATACCGCACGATCAAGACCGCGGGCGTCTCGCTCTCCCAGATATTCGAGATCCTGGACCGCGAGGACGCTTTGGGCGACGCGCCCGACGCCGTGGACGCGCCAATCTTGAGCGGGCTGGTGGAGTTCCGCCACGTGACCTTCTGTTATGGCCGTGCGCCTGTATTGCAGGACGTGAACCTGCGCGCCATGCCGGACCAGACCATCGCCCTTGTAGGCCCGAGCGGCGCGGGGAAAACCACGCTCATGGCGCTACTGCAACGATTTCATGACCCGCAGCAGGGCTCCGTGCTCGTGGACGGCCTGGATGTCCGACGACTCAGGCAGAAGACCCTGCGCCGCCAGATCGGCGTGGTGCTCCAGGAAGCTCTATTGTTCAACGAGAGCGTGCGCGACAACATCGCCTACGGCCGGCCCTCGGCCAGCCGGGAGGAAATCGAGGAGGCCGCGCGCATGGCCAATGCCCATGAATTCATAACAGCCCTCGAGCAGGGCTACGACACGCCAGTGGGCGAGCGCGGCAGCCGCCTGTCCGGCGGCGAACGCCAACGCATCGCCATCGCCAGGGCTTTGCTCAAGCAGCCTCCCATCCTCATCCTGGACGAAGCGACCTCGGCCCTGGACGCCGAAACCGAGGCCCGCATTCAGGAAGCCGTGGCGCGGCTCATCCGCGGACGCACGACCTTCGTCATTGCCCACCGCCTGTCCACGGTGGTGGACGCGGACCGCATCTGCGTCATACGCGGCGGGCGCATAGAGGAATCCGGCACGCATGACGAGTTGCTGGCGCGATGCGGCTACTATGCCTACCTCGTGGAGCGCCAGGTGGGCGGGCTGCTGCCCTCGGACCGGCGTTCCGGCTTCGAGCGGCGCCGCATGGATCGCAACGCGCCGGAAAGGCGAGCGGCGGACCTCGGCTGGTTCCCGCCTGCCGCCGAGGCTGGCTAAGTTAAAAACCAAAATCATATGGAATTGACTTGCCAGAACTGGATGGGCTTTCTAAGTAAGGAATCTCAAGAGCACTGACGAGTACTCGACCACCGCATCCGGTCTTTTCGTCGCCTTGCGTCGCGGGAGGCCTTTCCATCATATTTTATCCATAGGCAATTGAAATGGCTTACGATATTACCGCACACCGGCAAGATCGCCATCGCCAGGCGCCCCTGTTGGCCTTGGCGACTCTGGCGATCGCCGGCTTGTTCCTCACCAGACTCCACAGCTATCTGCTCTTCCACGGACTGGTGGAGATGTTCAGCGTGGCCGTGGCCCTGGGCATCTTCTTCGTGGCCTGGAACACGCGCGCCATCGCCCGCAACCATTACATCACCTTTGTCGGTATCTCCTTCTTCTTCATAGCCGTCCTGGATATCGTGCACATCCTGGCCTACAAGGGCATGAACGTCTTTCCCGGCCATGGGGCCAATCTGGCCACGGAGCTGTGGATCGTTTCCAGCTACATGCAGGCCGTCTCGCTGCTGATCGCTCCAGTGTTCCTCGTCCGCAAGCTATGGGCTGAAAAGGTGCTCCTGACCTATTTCGCCCTGACCGCGGCGCTGCTCGCAAGCGTATTCATCGGGTGGTTCCCCGAATGCTACGTGGAGGGAGTCGGCCTTACCCCCTTCAAGGTCTGGAGCGAGTACATCATCAGCCTCATCCTGGTGGCCGCTGCGGCATTCCTGCACCTTCGCCGCCAGAATTTCGCCCCTTACGTCTATAGATATCTCCTGGCCTCCATGGTGCTCTCCGTGATTGCCCACCTGGCCTTCACCCTCTACGTGGACGTCTACGGCATCCTGAACGTTCTAGGACACGTCCTGAAGGTCGGCTCGTACTTCTTCTTCTACAAGGCCCTGGTGGAGACGAGCCTGCGCAGGCCCCTCGATTTTCTATTCTGGGAATTGGCGCAGCAGAGAGAGGAGCTGACACTCGCCAAGGAGGAAGCCGAGCGGGCCAACAGGGCCAAGAGCGAATTCCTGGCCAACATGAGCCACGAGATACGCACGCCCATGAACGGCGTGCTGGGCATGAGCAGGCTGGCGCTGGACATGAGCAGCGAGGCGCAGGTCCGGGAGTGCCTGGAGCTGGTCAGGCAGTCGGGCGAAAACCTGATGGACATCATCAACGACATCCTCGATCTCTCCAAGATCGAGGCCGGCAAAATAGATTTCCAGCATACCAACTTTGACCTCGGCCAGACCCTGGAGGCCACGTTCAAGCCCCTGCAGATCATGGCCGCACAAAGGGGGCTCGCCTTCGAGAGCGACATGGACCCGGCCGTCCCGGTCCAACTGCTCGGCGATCCCGGCAGGCTGCGGCAGGTGCTCACCAACCTGATCGGCAACGCCATCAAGTTCACGCGCAAGGGCGGCATAAAGGTCAAAGTCGCACTCCAGGGGCAGCAGGAAACGGAAAGTGCCCACCTGCTGTTCGAGGTGCGCGACAGCGGCGTCGGCATTCCCGCGGAGAAACTGGACAGGATCTTCGAAAGCTTCTCCCAGGTGCATCACGCTCCCGATCTGGAGCAGGGCGGCACGGGTCTCGGGCTGGCTATATCCAAGGAACTCGTGCGCATGATGGGCGGCCGAATCCAAGTCGAGAGCGAGGTCGGCAAGGGCAGCACGTTCTCCTTCACCGCCGCCTTCGGGTCCGTGGTGCAAGCCCCGGCACCGGCGTTCCAGGCCCAACCGACCATCCTAAGGCAATGGCGAGGCGTCAAGGTGCTGCTGGCCGAGGACAACGACGTCAACGCGCTGCTCGCCGAAGAGCTGCTAAGGCGCAGGGGGCATGAGGTGCTGCGAGTGCAGGATGGTCTGGAAGCCCTGCAGGCCCTGCAGCGGGAACCCTTCGACCTTGTGCTCATGGACTGGCGGATGCCCAAGCTGGACGGCCTGGAAGCCACCAAGATCATCCGGCGCTCGCCGCCTCCGGGCGTTGACCCGGACATACCCATCATCGCCGTCACGGCCAGCGCCTTGGAGGAGCACAAGCAATTGCTGCTCGAAAGCGGCATGAACGGGTATATAGCCAAGCCAATTGATCTGGACGAATTCGACACGTTACTTTCCGAAATATTGGGAACAAGCTCAGCCCGAAAGGCGGCTTCCGATAAACGCCCGGAGTTGGCCATGGCTGCCTTGTGATCTAGGGCCTGTTAACTCTACTTGTCATTGTCTAATCTCTGGCTAGCTTGTTGGTATGCAAATAACCAGAGAGCAGTATCAACGCATCGCGGATAGCTTCCCTCGGCAGCGGGGCAATGTCTCTCTAGATAACCTGCAAGTTATTAACGCCATTTTGTATGTTCTAGAACAAGGTTGCAAGTGGCGCGGATTGCCTAAGCACTTTGGAAACTGGCATTCCATATATACTCGCATGAACCGTTGGAGCAAAAGCGGTGTTCTAGATAGAATATTTACGCGGCTCCAGGAAGAGCAGATGATCTCAATC